>JBBSYT010000036.1:0-16297 GCA_038045085.1 Nanobdellota archaeon | reverse complement strand
TAATACAATGATGAAAGAACTTATTTATATAGATGACGATTAGTAGACATTACCCGAAAATACTAATGTTTAAATATGAGGTTAATTTCTGAAACTCAACAAATTCGGGGGTTGTAAAATGAAAACATATCAGAAAGTGGTAGCAACTTTAGGTCTTCTTGGTACTATGGCATTAAGTAACCCTGCTTATGCAGAAAAAGCTATTTCACTCGCATCGCAATCTTCAACAATCTCATCTGAATCACAAGAAACTCCGTCCGTAGCAATTCTTAATTTTAAATATAATACTAAAAATAAACCAAATGTAGAGGAAATGCTCGCTACAAATCTTGCGCAATTTGATTGCATTGCCTTACATGAAAGAGCCGGCTTACAATCAATCTTAAAAGAAATGAAACTAGGAATGACTGGAATCATAGACGAAAAAACAGCAGCAAAAGTTGGAAAGGTTGCAGGAGTTGAAAAAGTTATTTTGGGCAGTTATAATTTAGCAGGAGACCGAGCAAGAATTGATATTCGTTATATTGATGTTAAAACGGGAAAAGTTGAATTCGGTAAATGCAGAATCGGTGATGCGAGCGATCTTTCACTAATTGATAGACTTGCAGATGATTTAAGAGCTGAATTATGCGGAGAACCTCCAATTGCGACAGAAGTTGAAAAGGGAAATCCATTCATAGCTGCAGTCGAAGGCTCTACTTTGATTTCTGTACGTCACACTGTTGGCGACGATAATTATTCATTCCATTGGAATGGAAAAGAAGTAACACTTACCCCGATTGAGAAATGTCCTCAATTTGTTAAAAGAAGACCACCTGTTCCGGTTAAAATTTATCCAGATAAATTAGGGAGTAGCGATGAAGAAGGAGAGATAAAAGCGGAGGACCTTGATTTATTTTCAGTAAGTTGCTATGCGCCAGGATTTTTCACCATTGGCGGTAAGAATTATGTCGAACTAAATAAATGTTCGAGTTTAGCAAGCACTATTGTGGAAGATGGAGTTCCAGATATAATTCCGAGAGCAGAAGCTCCACCTGGCGGTTGGGAAGTTGAACCAATCAAAACAAAAGGAAAAGTCGGAAAAATAGAAGAGTCTGACGATGATTATAAGTCTCCTCCAAAAAAACCAGCTGACCTTTAAGTCACGATAGAAATGAAAAATCTTACAGAAAAATTATCAGTAGACGAAAGAAATAAAAGATTTTCATTCAATATGGTGAGAGGAACTCTCATTGGTGCTTTGGTCGGTGGAGCGATGAGCATAGGGGCTTTAATTTATGGTCATGCATATAGCGATTCTCATTACAAAGGTATTGGGGAAGGAATGGCAGTTGGTGAGGCGGTTATTTTGTTATCATTGGCTGCAGCTATGAACAGACGTATATATTCAAAATCATTAAGGAATTATTTAGGAGGATAAAAAATGCCAGCAACAGAACAAAAACCAAAAGCATATCTTTTCAAGATACACGAAATGCCTCACAGCACAGACGATTATGGGAGAATGTTGGAATCTGGCATATTAAGAACAGAACCTGCAGAAATTGAATGTGCAAAGTTCAGAAGAACTTACGGAGGTTTGGCTGGACAAATACTTATTGCAACAAAAGGCGGAAAATATTGCCAGAACGAACTAAAACCTCAGGAAATTACTGACCTCATCGGAGAATTAGACCCCGCTTATCCTGATCCAGATCTTCCGGGCGATTTCAACGACATAAATTCACTTTTGAGAGGTCAGAAAGTAAATGCTTACTTTTATGGACCATGGATTGTCGGATTTTCAGCAGTTCCTAAGTCACAATTACCAGTTTCTGCTTTACCGGTATCGAGAACATATCATCCTGGAAGAAGTTCCCATAGCTACTAAGTCACACTAACATCATTACACCTCGTTACTACTCACCAATGGATAATAACCGAAAGGTTTATATATACCCTATATTTAGTTGGCTCAGATTAAGATGTGTGTGGTGACGTTAATTTAAGTTTGGAGGACAAAATAAAATGAAAATACAAGTATTCGGAATGATTGCATTGTTATTGTTCGCAATAATTGTAGCAGTACCGGCAAATGCAACACTCAGCCCATTAGGGATTACAGTGAATGATGTCAAAGTCGAAGGAGATTCTATTACAGCAAATCAAACTATTAAGACAAACTTTGAAAGAAATTCCGACTTAGAACTTAAAATCTCACTCCAAACAGATTCAAGCGCTACAGTCGAAGATGTTGTTGTTCAAGCTTTCATAACTGGAGCTAGAGATAAGATCTCAGATGAAACAGACGCATTCGATGTTCAGGCAAACACAGTTTACACAAAAACATTATCATTAGACGTTCCAGAAAGAACAGCTAACGGAGAATACCAATTAAGAGTCATTGTATCAAGTCCAAACTCAAACACAATATCTTATGTATATCCTTTGTTAGTTTCACCAATCGATAACAGCGTTGCAATAAAAGATGTAACTTTCTCACCAAATGCTAAAGTTATGGCTGGAAGAGCATTAACTGCTGTTGCAAGATTGAAGAATTACGGTCAAAAAGACGAAAACGATGTTAAAGTTGTTTTCAGCATCCCAGAATTAAACGTTCAGGAAACAGACTACATTGATTCAATTAATAATGATGACACAGAATCAACAGAGGAAGTTTTGTTAAGAATACCTGCAACTGCTAAATCTGGAACATACGATGTAGAAGTCAACGTTTACTTTAATGACGGCGATGACCGAACATCTGCAGTATTCCCACTTATTGTTGAAGGCGATGACTACGCAGCACAAGCTGTAAGCGGTTTATCTGGTAAAACAATTATTTCAGTTGGTTTACAAACGCAATCTGTTGCTAGAGGAGAAAATGGAGTTATTTACCCACTCTCTTTAACAAACGGCGCAAATGTCGCTAAAACATACACACTTTCTGTTTCAGGAACAGATGGCTGGGCAGTAACTAAAGTTAGCCCATCAAACGTTTTAATCTTGAACGCAGGAGAAACAAAACAAGCTTATGTTTATGTAGCTGCTAACGAAAACTCAGCAGTTGGAGAACATGTATTTTCAGTTGACGTAAAAGTCGGAAATGATGTTGTTCAGCAAATCCCGATGAAGGCAGATGTATTAGAATCTGCAGGTTCAGCTTGGGCAGGAGTTAAGAAAGCATTGAGCGTAGG
Source organism: Nanobdellota archaeon (assembly GCA_038045085.1). Taxonomy (GTDB): domain Archaea; phylum Nanobdellota; class Nanobdellia; order Woesearchaeales; family UBA10107; genus UBA10107. The sequence continues at coordinate 13,121 of JBBSYT010000036.1, read as the reverse complement.
AGTAATCTTACTTGTTGTTTTAATCATAGCACTTGGAGCGGTAATACTTTACCAAAAGAAATTCAAGCCAGCTGATGAAACAAAAGAAGATGAACAAATCGCTCAGACTTATTACTAATTATTTATTTAATTTGAGGTTCTTTAGACAAAGTTTAAATAAAACAAACAACTAAGGAGAACAATACAAAATGGCAAAACCACAAAATGATATTTTTAAACAGTTCAAAATAAGCGGAGCTAGAGACGAAGTTAGTGATAATGTCAGAAAAGTACAGGCATTAGTTAGATCAAAAGGAATTGAAGTTTATGAAGCATCTCTGGCTACAAAAGGCATGTTTAGTCCAAAATCAACTTATCAAGCATTATTGTATACACCGGCTGGTTTGGTTGTACCAGTATCGCCTTCAGTTACAGTTAATGAGTTGAGAGCTGTTAACCATGGCGTTTACGCGTTTGGTACAGATCGCGACCAGTCATCTGACGCACGAAACATGTGCAAATCTTTTGAAGAAACAATCAAAGCACTAGGGTTAGAGGGTAGTTGCGAAACTGACGCAGAATATACGGATGGTTCCGGCGACAGATTAGTCAGAGGTATTGCGAGCGGAAGATTAGAAGTCTTGTTAGACTTTATGGATCGTGTAAGGCAAACTGTACGTAAAAATAAAGGTTTTTTCATGGACATTGATTCGTTGACAACATCATATCAACGATAATTTTTTAATTGCGTGTTTCTAAAATGACACTCCAAATTTTAACTGTTTTTATTGAAAACATTGTTTCGTTTCTTAAAGAATTATTGAATTAATCATTCTGAAAGTATAAGTGATATTTTCCCTACGAATTTTCTTGCGTTCTCAAATATTTCATCAAGTCTTCTTTCAGTATAGGTTTTTATTGCTGAATATCTTGCAATATGACTTTCTTTCTTAGCATCTTCAAAATATTTAACGTATTCATCTTCGAAAATCTTGTATGAGTGGCTCAGTATTTCGAGATCTTCTTTTTCTATTTTATCCGGAATGCAAAGAGCCGCTAAAGCTATCTGAGCCGCATCGTGGTCATGTACCTCATATCCTTTTGTAAGAATGAGTGCTTTTGCGCAGTAAAGCATTGCATAATAAGATACGGTTATTGCCCAATAATTCCAGTAAAGTTTTTCGGGTTCTTTTTCCTTTGTCTCTTTAATGTGTTTTGCAATTAAAAGACTGCTCTCTCCTTTTTTTAAGAACAATTTTATCTTAAATGAGTTATTTGATTTTGTAATTCTTTCCCTGGAAACATAATCTTCAAATATTTTATTCATTTACCATCTCCCAAAATTTTTCAGGATTATTGAGTATTATGTGACTTCTTAATGCCTGCTTTCCCACATTTTCATCTTTCTCATTTATCATGTTTTTAAACTCTTCTTTTGTTATGAATATGGGATTAATGTGCTTTTTAAACAATACTTCATATTTTGAAAATGAAATATTCTTATCCCCTTTTTTATTTATGATTAAAATATCAATGTCTGAAGTTTCTTTCTGCGTCTTTTTTGCATAGCTGCCGAACAAAATCATAATATCTTCCGTTTCTATTTATGAACTTATCTTTGCCAGGATGGGCTGTTTTTTAAGATATTCGTCTTTTTCCTCTTCAGAACTAATTGACAAATAAGAGTTTATTACTTTGTTTTTTATGTTTAACGCAATCGTTTTTGACTTTCCGACTTGCTTTACGATAATTATCCCCTTCATGTCTTTTACTGTCCTATGAAACGTAGCGTATGGAATTCCGGTTAGTTTGCTCAACTCGTGCATAGTATATGACGTACCTGTGTTTTTCCCGAGATAGTTGATTATTTTTAGTTTATTATCCATATTTGGATAATATTATCCATTAGTGATATATAAACCTTTCTATCTTATAGTACTTCGTTGTTTTTATTGAAAACATTGTTTCGTTTCTTAAAGAATTATTGAATTAATATTTGAATCTTTTTTCGTATTCTTTGTGATCGAACCATTCAAGAATAATTGAAATTATATTGACTTCATTGTTTGCAACAGAGTACAGTAACCTCCATCCTTTTGGCAGATCATATTTCCATAAATTGTCAATTCCGTATTTATCAAGATAAATCTTCGGAACCAATTTCTTCGATATCTGTGTTCCGCAAAAACAATCCTCTTCAAGATCAGTTATTGCTCTGTCGATCCATTTATAGAGCATCTTGTCTTCTACTTTAGAATCTTTAAGACTTTCAAAAGCTTTCTTTAATTTCTCATCTCCAAAGTGAGCTACTGATTTCATCTTGCTTTTAGTTCGGGTCTCGATAGGAATCGCTTTACTAATTCAGGATTCCAAATCCACGCAATGTGGCCTTCTTTGTCAACCGCAATTTTATTAGAATCGAGCAAATAGTCAAATATAACACAAAATGTCTGGTACATCATTTTCCTCGGGAGGTTTTCCCAAAGATTTTTCTTTTTATATTCGCCGGAGTTTTCTCTAATGAATTCTTCTACCATAAGAACTGTATCTAGCTGAGGATAATGTAATATATCTTTTCGAACTAATATTTGCGTCATTTTAGTTATATAAGTGTATATAACTATATAAAGCTTTCGATTCATATACCTAAACCAATAAATATTAGTTCTTTATCAAAATCCTATGAAAATAGCTATCGATATTGATGAAGTACTTTCTCCGTTTGTTCCTGCAATGCTCAAATGGCATAATCAAGCATACAACAGAGCTGATAAGCCAACTGATTTTAATTCATATATATTTGAAGAACATTGGGGCATTACGCGAGAAGAATGCATAAAAAGAATAAAGTTATTTACTTCAACTCCTGATTTTCATCAAAATATTAAACCTTTTGAAGAATGTTTTGATGTTCTAAACTATCTCAAACAAGAACACGAATTGTATGTTCTTACTTCGAGACAAAAAGAATTAACAGATGAAACTAAACGTTGGATTAACAAACATTTCAGCAGTACTTTTAAAGACATTTATTTCAGCAATGAATTAAATCCTGAAAATATCTCAAATACTAAAGGATATCTGTGCAGGGAAAAAGGAATCGAATTAATGATTGACGATAATTATAAATTTGCTATTGATTGTGCAGAACGAGGAATTAAAGTAATATTGCTTGACAGAAATGGTGAATATGGCTGGAGCAAGGGAGAATTAAAGCCAAATATCGTAAGAGTTCAATCCTGGAACGAAATTTATAAAGAAATTAAAAAAAAATAAAAAGAAATTTGCTTATTTTTTAAGCAAACCTTTTCTTTTGATGTATCCCCATAACTTCTTTGTCATTTCGCTTGGTGCGACTGCTGCGCTACCAATAACTGCTGCCAAAGCTGAGTCTGGTTTAATTGTCATTCCACCGAATGGTTTTCTTGCCATATTGTTTGTCACCTCTTTTGAGACTTTACATCTAAAAACGGCTTAAGCCTTTATATATCTTACTATTTTTACGAGGTAAAACATTGTTTTCTACGAGGTAAATTTCACTTCTGTCCGGTTAAGATTGTAAAAGTTTATGCCGTCGGCTCGGCATATGCCTTACAACAAAATTTAGTCGTTGAAGCCCCGTATGGGATATCGCCCGAGTTCCTCGTGCGGACTTTGCTATTCGCAAAGCGTCCCTCTCAACTTATTCTCCGAAGTAAGAATAAATGCCTCGCTTATGACGGCAAAAACTTAGTTTTTCTGTCCAGAGATAATAGAAAATTCTTCAAGATACTCTCTTGCTAGCGAAGGGCTGTAAATTATGACCAAATTCTCGTCATTATTCAGGTCTCCATTGAGAGAAGGGTTGAAAGAACCAGTAATTACAGTATTTTCGTCAATAATAAACACTTTATTGTGCATTAAACCCTTATTTGTGTCCCATTTGACGTCAATTCCGGATGAATTCAGCTTAGAAAACTCTGAATACTGACTGCTTTGACTTTTTTCCATTATTCCCCTAACAAAAAGTCCTTGATTTTTCTTTTTTATCAGCATATCTCCTATTTTATCATGGGTAAAGCTGTAAATCATGAAATTAATGGAGTATTTCGCCTTATCTAATGCAGAAAGAACTTTGTTTGCACACCAATCTTCTGGACAAAAGAAAACTTCAACAGCATCATTATTCAGATAAAATAATGTATTTCTTGTTATCCTTTCCTTATTCTTTGAAAAAATACCAGAATAAAGGACATCAAATTCTTGTTCATAAGCCTCTGCTATCTTCCAGGAATGAAATATAACGACATTATTGTTATTTAATTTAACTCCAGTTCCCATAGTTGGATTAAATGAACCAGTAATAACTGTATTGTTGTCTAAAATACAGAACTTATTATGCATTTGAGCATATTTTGTATCAATAACTGGCTTTAAGCTGAATTCAGCTCCAGCATCGTCCATCACCATTCTTGCATTTTTCTCTTTCAGAATATTGACAAGCTCAGGAACATTCAAATCATACATTGCACAGTCTATTTTATTTGAAATTCTGAAGTATTGTGCAAGAACATTGGTGCAGTTCTCTCTCGGACAGAAATAAACCTCCGTTGGGAGGTTATATTCCTTTACAACATTAGCATTTATTGAACAGGATATTAGAAATAAACATAATATGCTTAGTGTTATTTTCATTTTATTGCTTTTCTAAACTCTTCTGCTGCGTTTCTTAATCCAAAAATAGACTGAGGAAATTTTTTCTTTATTTTATTTAACTTTTTGTTCTTATTCAGTTCTATTTTAACGTTTAATATCTTTGCAGCTTTAATAACCTCTTCATTCAACATTGTTCTAAAGAGTTTGACTACTTTTTTATCTTCTTCAAGGTTAGGATCTTTTTTAGTTATTTCTGAATAAAATGATTCTGCATCATCATCTGCTGTAAAAGGAATAACAATTCTGTCATACTTTTCTTCATTTTTTGTTTTTTTGTATTTTTTATCAATTGTAGTTATTTCTAATGGTAGTTCTGGCATAGCTTTTCTTAGAAATATTTCAGTAAGTTTCCCATAAACAAGAATTTTTTCTCCTTTATTGAGCGGAGAATTCATCTTCGTATCTTTCTTTATTCTTGCTGTTAAAACATCAATATAGCAGTTTTCACATAGGTTTCCGTTGGGATAAGGTACTTTTGCTTCATTACTGCATCTTGGGCATTTCATGGGTTTAAAGACGTTATAACCCTATTTTAGCTTAATTATTTTCAATATGGCAATAATTAGGTACATTATCTACTTTTACTATTTGAAAATAGTAAAAATAACGAAATCTTTATATAGGACTTATATTCTGTAACATATAGCTTAGAGGTTTACCAATCATTTCATTCATTGTCTATCACCTCTTTTTCCCTGGCAAATGCCTTCGGGTGTTTGCCAAGGGTTAAAGTTGTTATCTTTTCTTTCTAAGAATTATTTTCTTCCTTCTGTATTCTTTTCTTATTAACAATAAAGAAATTCCAATTGCAAATCCCAATGCAAGCGTCGTCAAAGCTTTTTTATCAAATTTTAAAAAAGGCCGTTTAACCGGAAAGTAAACATCGAAATTGCTTAACTCAATACCATATTCAGCGTACAATAAAGCGTTATACTTATCAGTCTCATTCAATGCATCAGCATATTCGTAGTAACTATATCCCAAAATTGGAAAGTTTCCTTTTGCAATTTGTTTTTCAATCTCGTTTTTAGCGGCAAGTATCTTGTTCTGCAACAAAACTTTAACGTTGGAATCTGAAATATACAATGTACTTAATGCGGCATTTATTTCTGCTTCAGATTTTGAAGTTTTGAACAAACAAAGTATATAGTCTTCAGAATCAAGATAATTCTTTGCTAAATTAAGCTCTTTCTTGGTTTCTTCCATTAAATAAGGAAAGTACATTGCAACATAATTATAGAGCTCGTTAACTTCTGATATTTTCACCACACAGCTTTCCCTCATCTTGGATTCATCAATCTCTTTTCCCGGGAATCCTATGAATTTAAGCCAGGCAGATGCTCCGTAACTTCTTTCCAACGCATAACTTAGTCCTTTTGTCGAATTTTCCTTAAGATTTTTCCTTGAATCATCAACCCTCTCCTTTACAATCATATTGGCTTCTAAATCTCCGAGATTGTCAATTTTAGTCAAATTTAATTCAAACTCAATTTTTTGAAGTTCTGATTCAATGATTTGTTTTTGTTTTTCTGTTTCGTTTTTAGTCAAATTTAAACTTCCAAATAATATCTCTCTAAAGTATACGTTTGCTCCAAAACATCGTGAAGCAGAAGAGTAATATTTCTTATCGGCATAGAATTTTTTGGCCTTTTCAGATAAATTTAATCCTAAATTAAATGTTTTGTTATATTTGTTTGGAATGTCTTTTAGTTCATTTTTTAATAATTCAGTTCTTTTGCACATTTCTTCATTCATTCCTTTGATTATGTTTATGTAGTCTTTATTAACGTTTAATTCTTGTCTAATTATTTTTTCGCCAGTAAATATTTCAAATGCTTCCTCTATATTTGAAACTTCGACTATATCTATGTCGGAATAATTTTTCATTTTCTTAAGTTCGGTTGCATTTAATTCTCCTTTTGGAATAAGAACTTTCTTCATGCTTTTATTTGTGGCTACTTTTATTTTTTCATTCAAACCGCCAACAACTCCTATTACTCCTCCTGAATTAATAGTTCCAGTTATTATGAATTCAGGATTAAGTTTTTTATTCTCCAGAGTTGCCATTGTGAGCAACGTCATTGCTGCTCCTGCGCTTGGTCCGGCTACAACTGGAGAATCAGTTTTCAAAGAATACATGAAATCTTTTCCCATACAGTATTCTCCAGAAATTTTACAAGCATTTAGCTTTGCAATTCTTAAAGATATTTGCGTATCAATTTGCGTTAAAGGGTATGTTTCGATGAATACTTTTCCTGACCCATCAGCTATCGTTAGATCCAAATCAACAATTGCTCCTTGTTTAGTTCCTTCATTTATTGCAAGAAGTTTAATGGTATTTTTTTGAGCAAAAACTCCCGGAATCATTAACAATATAATAAGAAATAAAACTCTCTTCATTTTTTAAAGTGACTCAAATCAACATCTCTCATCTTTCTTCTATGTCTAAGATATCTTCTTAATCCATGTCTGTCTGTTTTATGCTCATAAATTTTCCATGCTACGAAAATTACAGCAAGAACTCCGAACGCAATCCATACTTTTTTACTTATTGTTATATCTGGGAATTCTATTGATTTTCCTTCAACAACTGTTTTTACAGGTGTTCCTTTTTCTTTTTCAGGCACAAATTCAGAACTCAATAACACTGCTCTTTTGTAATTATATTCCTCTTTTTCCCCTTCGTTTCCTGCTTTATCGACTGCACTTATGTAAAACACGCTGTCGTTAGTTGTTGCAATCCAAGAATTTGTGTTAATTGTTGCAATTTTTCCATTTATGTTTCCTATGTTGTAATTTGCAATTCCATTTGTATCAGTTGCAACTGCCCAAATTAATTTATTTTCTCCTTTTGAGATGTTTATGCTACTTACTTTTGTTGGTTTTGTTGTATCTAATATAAATGTCATTGATATCGAATCTGACATTTCATTTTCTCCTTTATCTACACATTTAACTAAAACATTATTTGAACCTTCTGTGAAATTTAATTTTACGGTGTGATTGATTTCGTAATTTTTGCTGACTGGTTTCATACTACTACTTTTTAATCCGGCAATGCAGTACGCAAGCTCATTTGTTTCAAATACAAATTCCTTTTTATTAGAAATAACCCTGTTTGAACTCGTAATCTCTGGAGCTTCTCTGTCGATTACTGTTTTTTCGGAAAATGTTACTGATTCATTATTTGCATCATAAACAATTATTTTAAATGTGTGCGTTCTATTGTCATTTGGAGTTTGATACATCCCGGTATTTTTTGTTCCAGTTATTGGAATGTAATATATTAATTCCTTATCTTTGAATAATTCTAGGCTTCTCAGCTCAAACGTTGAACTTATATCCCACTCAATTTGGATATGATTTGGGTAGACAAATTTTGTTATAAGAGAATTAATGACAGGTGCAGCAAAAACAACTGTTATTTGCAGCAAGATTACAAGCACAAAAACACTTAAAAGTCTTCGATTCATACACTAAATCGAGACTATCTTATATTTAAACCTTACTCAAGAATAGCTTCATTATCTCTGGAGTTACGAAGGCTTCCAAGAGCGCAGCAAATACTATTATGCATATTGAAATTACCAAAAGAACTGTTCCATCTCTGATTATTTTTCTAAACTGAGAAGTTTCCATGTTTTTCTTAACCAATGCCTTCGAGATTACCCCTCCTGCTAAAGCGGCTAAAAGAAATCCAAATATTTCCGGAATAAAATGAATTGAAAAAATTGCTGCGTTTAATGCCGTCTTTTCAGCAATAAATGATGAAAATTTAAGTATGAATCCTGCGAAAACGCTTGCTGTTCTTACAATTAAAAATAATGCTCCAACATCATAAAATAAGGACAAAACAAAAGCAACTAATATTACTTCAATGTTATTTATCATTAAGCTCAATGCTTGAGGACCTTTCTGTATTCCGTCAATATTCACTTTTATTTGGTTTTGCAGCATATCTGTTTGGTATTGTATGGAATCGGAATAAACACTTCCAATAATGAAATATCCGATGGATATTCCGATAAACAAAAAGAAGAAAACTTCAATTAGTGTTTTATTGTGTTTGAAAACATTTGTCTTTCCATTCTCTCTCGCATCAACCTCTTTTTCAATGAATCTCGATACAGTAGGAACAAAAAGCAATGTAATGAGCATAATCATTGCCATTGAAATATTTTCAGAGAAAAACAAACTCGCAGTTCCATAACTGATAAATACATAAAGTATTCCAAGAATTAAGGAATATGTTTTTCTTTTAGTTCCTGAATCTAAAAAATTTGACATCTTATTTATGGCCGTATTTTCTGAAGTATCTGTCCCACTCGTCTTCTCTTTTCCAACCAAGTGTGTAAAGTAATGCACCCATTAACAAGGCAGCAATAATTAATCTTTTGTCAAGTTTCTTCGTGAAGCTTTCTAATGCAGATACCGCCGCACCGACTATGAACTTTGGAGGTTCTTGTTCTTCAAGAACTTCTTTTACTCCTTTTGATTCAACTTCCGGAGTTGTTTCAATTACTCCTGATGAAAGTGTAGTCTCTTCTACGATTTGTTCTTCTTCAATTACCGGCGGATTATATACAAAGCCGCTGGAAGAACTTCCTGAGTTGCTATTTGAATTTCTACCGGAATTTCCTCCTTTGTTTCCATTACTCCCGCTATTTCCTGGGTTGTAACATAAACTTGTGTCTATCGTACATGTTGCTGAACAAGATGTTGTTCCGTGAGAAAATCCATAATTATCGCAAATTGCCGCAGTCGAGCCGTCACATTCTTCTCCTGCATCAACTATGTTGTTTCCGCAGTATGGCCCAACAATAACTGAAACTGTTCTTGTGAAAGTGTCCATTCCATTGATGAAAGATGCAAATATTGTATACATTCCATTTATTTGAGGGACTTGAACTTGGGTGTTGAAGTTTCCAGTTAAGTTATCGATATTAACAGTTTCATTGCTCATTATTTTTGTTATATCGATTGTTCCAAATGGAATTGAAGAGTCATCCTTTAAGATATTTCCTGTTAAATCGACATATCTTGTTATGTTTGGAGTGCTCGCGTCAATTTGAGTTTGTGACAATGATAATGTTATTGCGAATGTTTCTCTTATTCTGAATTGAGATTGTCGCGTTGTTGAATGTCCAAGATTATCTGAAGCAGATATTCTCACTATGTAAGTTCCTGGAATTGTTGAAGTTGTCGTTGGATATGTTATTTGATTATTAATTATTGAAACACTTGTTACGTTATTGTTTATGTCTGTTATTTCCGCTATTATTATGTTGGAATCAACTCCCGAACCTAAATCAACAATTGAAACATTAATTACTGCGTTATTTCCTCTGTCTGCAATTGCTTGAGGAGTTATCGTTATGTTTGGAGCAGAATTATCAACCATGAACGAATCTGTTGAGCTTGTTCCTGTCAAAGCTACTTCATCATTACATTCAACAGACCAAGTGTAAATTCCATCATTAACTGTTAAATTATAAGTTAAATTCCCCATGCCTGTTATTGTATTTGGATTTCCGTTTACAATAACATTACAATCTAAGTTTGTATCATAGTTATCTATTGCACTAAACATTAAATTAACTGAAGTTAGTGTTAGGAATGCATTATTGCTTGGAGAAGTTAGAGAAACGCTCGGTGCTGTTCTGTCGATTATTGAAGTTAAATTATTCGTTGTTGCAGTTTCTCCTCCTTTGTTTGAAACGTCATAGTAAAAGCAAATATTTCCTTCGTTTTCTGTGCTTAAATCTCGATTGCTCGAACATGCATTGTTTGAGCAAGACAACGAAATGGTTGAGTAAACCATATTAGAACTATTCGTTGCGTTGTTAAATACTAAATCGCAGTTTGAAAAGTAAAGATTTGAGTTACTTATTCCTGTTTCTGGGTCATTTGCATTTGCTGAAAATGATTCATTGTTTGTTCCTAATGTAAATGCGCCAGGTGTTGTTCCCGTTATTGAAGGAGGAGTATTGTCATTCAATACTTGTAATTGAACTTGATTTATTTCTGAATCTAGATTTGTATCGGTTGTTGTTACCGTCCAATCGTATGTTGTGTCTTGGTTTACATTACTTGCTAATATTTCAAATCCAAATCTTTGCATTCCCCAATTGCTTATTGCGTTTGTTGTTGTGAAAAAATTAATTGAATTGTTATTTGTTAATGTCCACCCTAATGATTGAGCAATATTATTTATTGCAAACCCGTTTGTTTGTAAATTTACGTTATTAATACTTGCAGAGCTAAATAAACTATTTTCAACAGTTAAGGTAACATTAACAGGATTTGTTTCATAGATTGGATTATAATTTGAGGTTATTGTTGCTGAATGAGTTGCGAAAGCTAACGGAATTAGTAATATACATAGAACTGCCGTTATCACACTCTTTTTTGTCATATTGGGGTTAATTTATTTATAAACGATTAAGGTATTTAAAGGTTGCTGTTAGTTTTAAATATAAGTTAATATTTCCGTGAAGAAATGAAATTTAACGACTTAACTAAAAAGGATTAGGGGCGTTGTAAATCCGCAGTTTTGTCATATTTGGCAGGCGTTGGATTGGCTCATTTTGACGGAATTCATGAGCAGGCAGTTCGTTCAACGTTGCATAATCACCCTTCCATCTCAAAACACGTTGTAGATTTTGAATTAACCAATGGCACCATTGAAGTTTTGTTGAAGGCGCATGCAATACTCGCAGTAAAGAAACCTGCAAAAAATTGGTACGGCGGAGAATACATTTTAAATTATTCTCGACTGTTGAAAGCTTGATTATTCTATCGTTATCTTATTTATTATAACATCATCTATTGGTTTATCGCCAGAATCTGTTTCAACTTTGCTTATTTTTTCAACAAGTTCATAGTTATCTATTACTTTTCCAAATACAGCATGCTTTCCATCTAAGAAAGTATTTGCTGCAACATTTATGAAGAATTGCGAACCTCCGGTGTTTGGCCCAGAATTTGCCATTGAAATTGTTCCTTTTATATTGCTTAATTCTTTTCCAAACTCGTCATCAATTCTAAATCCAGGACCTCCCGTTCCCCATCTTTCTTTTTGGGAAACATCTTTACTCAATGGATCTCCCCCCTGAATCATGAATTTTGCGATTACTCTGTGAAATCTTGTTCCATCATAATATTTTCTTTGCACTAAATCTATGAAGTTCTTTGTTGTCATAGGTGCTTTGTCTTCATACATCTCAACTTTGAAAGTTCCAACGTTTGTTTCAAACACTGCAATTCTATTCATATTTTTTGATGGCATGTTCAAATATAAAAGGATTGCTATGAGGATTACTATTCCAATTATGTAGTTTTTGTTCATTTCTTAACCTTCTTTTCTTTTTTGACTGCTAATTTAGCTTCTGGAACTATTTTAGTTTTCTTTGCAGCTTTTACTTCTGCTGGCTTGAACTTAGGTTGAACAACAGTTCCATCTAACTTCATCATTGTTCTGCATTTAGGATAATTCGAACAGCCATAAAACTTTCCATAAAAGCTTTGCTTCAAAGTAAATGCACCGCCGTCATTAGGGCAAATCATCTGAGCAGCTGTTAATTTAGGAGCTTCACTCTCAAGCAATTTCTTCGTAGGACAATCTTTATTTACACACATTTCTTGCGGTTGTCTTCTTGCTTTAATTACTTTAACCATCGGGAAATTGCAAACAGGACATGCCTTACGGGCAGGAACAACTTTCGTAAATGGAGGCAAAGCAAATGTCATCTCGCATGCCGGATATTTATTGCAGGCAATAAACAATCCATACTTTCCTTTTCTAATTTGTAGTTCTCCTTTGCCGCATTTCATGCAGTTACCAACATAACTTAATTCATCTCTTGTTTCAAGTGTCGCTTTCAATAATTCTGAACCAATGTCTTTTTCGTTCTTCTTGAATTTCTCTAATATTCTGCCAATGGTTTCTTTTGCTTCTCCCAAAACTTTATCTTCAGTTAATTTCCTTTCTCTTATACTTTCCATTTCTTCTTCGAAATGTCTAGTCAATTGTTCATCTAACATTTCTGGCATATATTTCTTAAGAACTTTAACGGTTTCAATTCCCAAATCCGTCGCTTGAATACTGTTTTCATTAACATAGCCTCTTCTGAATAACGTTTCAACTATCTCTGCTCTTGTAGCTTTTGTTCCAAGTCCTCTTTTTTCTAGTTCTTTAATTATTGAAGCGGGGGTATATCTTTTTGGAGGAGATGTTTCCTTACTTAACATTAATATTTCTTTAACCGTTAGTTCATCTCCAACTTTTAATTGAGGCAGCTCTTCATTTTTGAGCATCACATATTTTCCGTAAAGTGCATGCCAGCCTTTTTCAACTGTAATCGTTCCAGACGTGACAAATATTTCTTTATTAACGTCAATCTCTATTTTTTGAGTTTCTCTTGTTGCAGGATCTCCAAATATAGCAA
>JBBSYT010000035.1:0-11526 GCA_038045085.1 Nanobdellota archaeon | reverse complement strand
AAAAGAAAGGATTTAAAATTAAATGAAAGATTAACTGAAAAAGAAGCAAGAAGCCATCCGTTATGGAATGCTCTCGCAGAAAATAAAAGAAGACTTGATTCTTATGTTCAAAATACATTCAAATTAGGAAAAGACAAGTTTAACTATGCCGAAATGATGGGTTTTTATGTTCCAAACGACAGCAAACCAATTTTAAGGGCGGTTGTCCTTTACAGGCTCGGCAACAGGTCGCTTGCTTACGGCGACAGGAGTCTTGACAACTACAATGCTCGTCTCGTTGGGGTACGTTCGTCTGCGAGCGCAGTGAGCGCGAGCACCAAAAATCCAAGCGAATTATACAACCCAAGTCAAATCACAGATGCATTAAAAAGAATAAAACAAGGAAAGCTCGAAGAACGGCTTCTGAATGCATTAAGACACTAATATTTATATACGTTCTTTTATCCTTTAACCACATGGAACTAACAATACTCGGAACCTCTTCGATGGTTCCAACGAAAGAAAGGAATCCATTAAGTGTTTTCCTTAATTACAAAGGCGATGGAATATTGTTTGATTGTGCAGAAGGCACTCAAAGGCAAATGGATATTGCAGGAATATCCAGAGTTAAAGTAAAAAAGATTTTAATCAGTCATTGGCATGGAGACCATGTTGCCGGTTTGGTTGGTTTATTTCAAACTATGGGAAATCAAGCAGAAAATCCTAAGATAGAATTATTCGGACCAAAAGGGACAAAGAAGTTCATTAGTCATTTACTTAATAGCTGTGCGTTCGATGTTAAAATAGATTTGAAAGTAAAAGAACTAAGTCCAAAAAAAGTTGATAAATTTCTAGAAACAGAAGATTACGAATTGTATTGCACTAAATTAGAGCATTCAATACCTTGTATTGGGTTTTCTTTTGTTGAAAAAAATAAGAGAAATATAGATGTTTCATTTTTAAGGAAGAACAAGATTAAGGAAGGTCCTCATCTTGAGAAGTTAAAGGAAGGAAAAGATATTTCTTATGAAGGAAAGAAAATTAAAGCCAAGGACTGCACTTATTTAGTTTCAGGTAAAAAGATTTCCTATGTGATTGACACTATTTTTACTCAAAATGCCATTAAACTAGCAAAAGAAGCTGATTTATTGATTTGTGAAGCGACTTATCTTCATGATTTACATGAAAAGGCAGAGAAAAACAAACATATGACTGCACAAGAAGCAGGACAAATTGCTTCTCAGGCAGATGTTAAGCAATTAATCTTAACACATTTCTCACAAAGATACAAACAAGTCAATGAATTAGTGGATGAAGCCAAAACAATATTTCCTAATACCAAAGCTGCGTTTGATTTAATGAAGATTTCTCTTTAATTATTTACAATAAACTATTTTCATTCTGAAATGATTACAACAGTTTATATAAAAGACCAAACTTAAACAAAATTATGGTTCTAAACAATCGCCAAAAGGAAGAAAAAAGACTTCTCGATGACAAAATAATGGATTTAGCGTTAAAAAAGAACATGACTTATCTTGAAGCAAGAAAAATGATCGAAGCAGGACAGAGTTCTTTAACAGATTTTAGGATTAAGTAATTTTTCTGAAGAAAAACTAGCGATTGACACTTATTCCACTGGACAAGTCCACCCAAGGCTTTTAAACATGAACTTCTTATCTTCTGTTATGAACACCAAAGCTAAAGGATCAAATGCTGAAAGAGAACTTATTCATATGTTCTGGAACGCAGATTTTGCTTGTTTTAGAGCTGCAGGCAGTGGTTCAATGAAATATCCTTGTCCGGACTTAATTGCCGGCAATAATGTAAGAAAACTAGCGATAGAAGTTAAGAATTCAGGAACTGGTTATCAACACTTAGAAAAACAGCAGATGGAGGATCTGGAGCAATTCTCAAGACAGTTTGGAGCAGAACCTTGGGTTGCTGTTAAGTTTAAGGATTGGTATTTTTTAACACTGGAAGATATCAACAAGACAAATATGAATTTTTCCATAACTCAGGAAATAGCAGAAAGAAAAGGATTAACATTTGAAGACTTAATAGGTTTCTAAATACTTGCACCCTGTCATGATTTTCTTCGTTTTAATTACAATCTAAAAAGTTAGCATTAGCACCGACTCGGCTTTTAATATTACAACAATCAGATATCGTTGAAGCTCAGTAGGGGCCATCCTCTCAACTTCGTTTACAATGCAACGATATAAGCCTCGGTAAATGGTGCTAATGCAGTATTTTATCAGAAAAAAGATATTATTAATAGACTTTTAATATTTTTCTTAATATTGAAGAAAATAATATTGCAAATATGATGTAGCTTCCAAGCCAACCGAAGTTAATAACTCCTAAGTTCAAAATCTTATCAGAATTTAAATTCAATCTTAGCCAATTAAATAATATGATAATTGGTAAAAATGTATATATTGTGGAAGTAAATGAGTGTTTCATCATTGTCATTTGCTTGCTCCACATTTCTTTTTGAACTTGTATCATTTTGTGAGAATCGCTCTTATGTTCCTTCATTTTTTTATTTAACTTATCTAAATCTTCTTTAATGCTTTTCATTAAAATTTGGTCAGTTGTATATTTGTAAACAATAACTGTAATTAAAGAAACAATAAGAGAAATCAATGCGACGAAACCTAATTGACCAAATGAAGTAAGTAATGGGTTCAAAATGGGATCTAAAAATCCGTCAAATACCATCATTCACCGCCCATGAATTTTCTCATCATTGGATTCATATCCATCATGTGCTGGCGAGCAATATCTTCATATAGCTTGTAAATAATCATAACGGTTAATAAAAGTCCAGTTCCATTTGTTAATGCGCCAAGTAAGTCAGCAAATCCAGCTAACAATCCAACCGTAATTGAACCCATGACAGTTAATGGCATAATATACCGACCTAAAATCGATTCCATTATTTTTTCATCCCTTCTAAATCCAGGTATTTGCAATCCGGAATTCATGATTTGCTTAGCTTGTGAACGTGCGTCCATTCCTGAAGTTTGAACCCAGAACAATCCAAACATTATACATCCGGCAAGCATTAATAACATGTAGATTAAAGCACTAATATATGGCTTAATTCCAATAAAGAATGTTCCTTGCCTTATGACAGTTCCAATCAGATTTGGAGCGGAAATAAAAGAAACAAATCCTGTTGCCGGACTATTCCCGACAAACGTTCCTAATATTGGAAATCCTGTATTCTGCAATAATCTTGCCCAAAGTTGAATGTTTGCAAATAATGCTGCAACTAAAATAACAGGAATGTTTGAAGTATACATGAAGTTTAAAGGCCATCTTATTCCGTAACCTCTTACTTTTCCGAAACTTAAAGGTATTTCAACTTTCATAGACTGAGCATAAACTGCTCCGGCAAATATAACCCCTGTTGCAATAACTCCTGAAAGCATTAAAATTGCAGTAGTAGGATCTCCATTCATCAAACTTTGGAATAGGGCAGGAATTGCTCCCGTCATTATTTCTGGATTATTTGGGCTAGGCAATGGGCTAAATGTTCTTACAAATAAGCTTTTTGATACTCCGGCTGCGATGAACAAAGACAATCCAGAACCAAATCCCCATTTAGAACATACTTCATCCATCATCATTATCAATATTCCGCCAATAAATAATTGAACTGTAAGAACAAGTTCCATAATTAAAAACGAAGATGTACCTTGCAATTCTACTGCCGGAGCTAATCCCCCAAAAAATACGTATATTGCGGCTTCAAGTAATATGAAAAACAATGCCAACACTTTTTGTGTTCCTTGGAATCTCTTCTTTCCTTCAGTACTTTGCAAATCAAACTTAACTATTCCTGAACCATTCAATAACTGCAATACGATTGATGCAGTAACAATAGGACCGATTCCCAAAGATATCAATGAACCAAATTCCGCTCCTAAGATTAATGATAATAGTTCAAATGTTTGTAATGCATTCTGCCCAAGACCGTATAATGGAATTAATTGAAGCAAAAAGAATGCAACAAGAATGAGCAAAGTCCACATTAACTTTGTTTTGAACGTTAATCTGTCTGTCGGCTTTGATATTTCTGGCAGATTTTCTATTATTGTGTCGTAAAGGGACATTTTCCTCTTTTATTCCCTATTTCGGTTTAGCCGAAATGGGCCCATTTTTGCTTTGCAAAAATTGGGTATTCAGTACTACGTTTCCGCCTGCAGCACTTACTTTCTGCACGGCTTTTTCGGTTGCTGAGTTGATTATAATAGTTATGCTGTATTTCGGTTTTCCTTTACTTAATAACTTCGTATATCCAAGAGATGTTAAATTTGCTTCATACGAACTGCCCTTTTTTTGTATTTTCCCATTTTCAATCATTATGTTTAAATCTTGAATATTAAGTGCCTTACCTTCTGACGGATTTTTTGGACTAAATCCTATATTATGTTTTCTTCCCATCGCCCATGCGCTCGGTTTTTTTGATCCAGTATACCTTCCAGCTAATCCTTTACCACCCGCATGACCATAATTTCTTCTTTTCTTCTTATCTCCCCATCCGTGAGTATGAGAACCTCTCATTCTTGTTGTTTTTCTTCTTTTTCTATGAACCATTATAGCATCCTCTTAATCAAATCGTTTATTTTCTCTCCCCTATAACCTAAAGCGCCGCCATTAATAAAGTCATATTTGACTCCTTTTCTTCCGTAACCTTTCCTAGGGCTGTTAAGATTGTAATATTTTGACTCTCCTTTTTTCTGTTTGAGCAATTTGATTGTTTCTTCGCTAACTTCTCCGAATGTAGCGTAATTTCTTACTTTATTTACCATTCCGAGCATGTTTTTATTAGCATCAAGAATCGCACAAACATTTCTTCTATAAATATTAAGCATTTTGAGAGTATCTTTGATGTGTTTATTCGCTCCAATTAACCCTCTTACTAAAATTACTGCTATTTTTGCCATTTTATTCTTTCACTTTGTTTCCAGTAGCAATACCAAGATCTTTGCTGTATTTTTCCTGAATCTTTGTGCTACTTAAGTTTTTTAAAGCCATTTCGCATGCTTTAATTAAATTTATTTTACTTCCAGTTTGACCAAAAGTTTTTGACCAAACATCTTTTATTCCGGCAAGCATTAATATTTTTTGACATTCTTTTTCAACCTTTAATCCTGTTCCCTTGGGTGCCGGTCTTAGTATTATTCTGCATGATCCTGTTTTTCCTTCAACTTGGTACGGTATGCTGTGGGGCATTTTACATCCACATTGCCATGAGCCACATCCTCTTCTTATCCTGATTAAATTTATCTTGGAAGTTCTTAGCGATTTTTCTCTCGCAGGAACAGTTTCTTTCGCTTTTCCATAACCAAGTCCTACAAATCCATTTTTATTTCCAATGACTGAAAATGTTGCGAATTTAGGCTTGTTTCCTTCCTGAGTTTTTTTCTGTGTTTGTTTGAACGCTTTTCTTGAACCGCCTCCGAATTTACCTTTGGATTGACCAATTAAAAGTAAATCAGCTTCAATGTTGTCAAGCAAAGTATCAACAATTTGGTATTCTTTTATTCTCAAATTTTTATCGAATATATAATTGATGTCAGTAATTTCTCCACTTTTAACTCTTCTTCCCAACTCAGTTATGGGTTTCCATCCAGACGTTTCTTCTTTTGTTTTCTCTATTACTGCTTCTTCCATCGGAACAATTATCTCGGCAGTTTCTTCGGTATTAGGTGCAACAAGCAGTTTTTCATCTATTGCAATCTGCTCCGAAATTGACTCTTGTTTTGTTTCTTCTTCGTTTGGAAGTTTGTCGCTATTTGTTCGTGCCATATTCATTTACCTTTCATCTTCGATAAGACATCATCGAAATTCTTTACAATATCAATCTTTTTATAATCTGCAATGTGCTTTCCATTTATTCTTTCTGCTTTTGGAAGCGATGTTTCATCATGAGGAACGCTTAATCCTGCATCTATCGCTCCTTTTAATACCGCGTAAAGTTTTGAACCCTTTATTGGCTGATATAGACCAACATCCGCAATAGCTTCTCCAATTTTTGCAGTTTTTGCCTTTTTACCGGCTAAAAATCCTACTAAATAAGCTGCAGGGATATTTCCTCCTGAAAATTTCCAACCTAATTTAGTTAATTCGGCTGAACATGCGCTCGCTATTACTTTGTCTCCTTTTGGCTCGTAAATTACTATTTGTGCAGTTATGTTTTTTAGCGATTTTCTAATTACCAATCTAGGTTTTTCCGAAGTTAGGAAAGCAATTCTCTTCTTATAATTAGTTTTTCCTTCCCTCTTTCTTCTAAATGGTATTACTCTTCTTTTATCTTTCATTTTGTACCTTTTAATATGCCTTTTTCTTCCAAGTAAACTATGATGTGGCCTTTACTTCTAAAGTATCCGCCTTTGCTTTTTCTATACAAATCATTATACGTCGGTTTGTCTATTTTATTTGAATTTTTTAATGCTGAAATAAATCTTCTTTGAAGTCTTATCTTATGTACCCAAAGTGTTTTTGAATCTTCTCCTCTTGCGCCAGCTTTTCCTTTTCTTGAACCATGTCCTCTTCTAAGACCCTTGCTTTTTTGTCTTTTTCTTTTATTCGCACGGCTTCTGGAAATTCCTCGTTTTTGAAGTTCAATTATGCTTCCATTACTTATCAAATTTCTAATGTCAGCTTTAGTTATTGCTTCCTTTATCTCATCAAGTTTCGTATCATCAAATAACACTCTCTTCTCTGAACATCCAAGTACACTCGCTGCTAATCTTTTCTGTAATTTCATTTAGTCTCCTTGTGAAGTAATTTATCTTTTTCTGATTTTTCTTTAGCTTCTTTCTCTTCCTGAGTTAGTTCTTTTTCTTCTTTTTTAGTTTCTTTCTTGTCTTTTTTCTGAGATTTTCTTGCAAGTCTCTCTTCTCTTTCTTTTTTACTTGCTTTCATTTTATCGTGTATCTTTTGTTCATGATTATCCTTCAAATTAAGTACCTTTATTCCGTGCTTTTTTAGTTCTGCAATTAGCTGGAGTCTTTTTCTATTTCCAACATTTCCTCCTATAATTGCGCCATGAACGCTCTTATTTAATAAATAAATGTGTGCAGTTGTATTTATTACGACTGGAATTAGTCCTGATTTATCCAATCCTCTTACTAATCTGTTGGTTCTAAATCCTGGCTTTACTATTTTAGCATGTCCCGCTGCCTGATGTCTCTGTTTTGAATGTCTTCCCTTCGGTTTTCTCCATTGATCTTTAATTCTGTGATAAATTCCAAAACCCTGCCTTCTGAAGCGATGTTTCTTACTTTTTCTGTTCTTTCTTATTTCCAACAATTTTTTTAAGTCACTCATATTGCTTTACCGTTTTTTTCTATTAAAAATATCCCGTCTTGAAATACTCTCCTATCTCTATTTGCAATTCTGCATGTTTGTTCTATCAAAGATGCTGTTTTACCAACTCTTTCTATATCTGGGCCGGTAACGCTGATTTTATCTCCCTGTATTTTTACTTGAACATCTTTTGGAAGTTCAGTCTTTCTTGGAACTTTTTCTCCGAAAAAGTTTTTGATTACGATTGTATTGCCTTCCATTGCAATTTGCATAGGGAAGTGGCTCGCACAAACCTTAAGTTTGTATTCATTTCCGTTCTTAACACCATTTACTATGTTTCTTATCTGAGCTCTTGTTGTTGCAATTATTCTTTTTTGCTTTTTAGTTGCATTCTTCGATGAAATTGTAACTTGATTATTTTCAACTTTAACTGTAAGTCTTGGTTCGTTCCAAGTTCTGCTTATTTCTCCATGCTGACCTTTTGCTGTTATTTTGCTATGATGCAGAGTAACTGACACTCCTTCTGGAATTGCTATTGATTGTTTCAGTTCAGCGATTCTCATCTTAATAACAGTAAGCTACGAGCTTTCCTCCTAATTTTTTTTCTTTTGCTTGAATATGAGTCATTATCCCTTTATTTGTTGTAACGACGAGTATTCCGAAGTTTTTTGCAGGTAAAAATCTCTTTTCAAACTTATCATACTCATCTAGTGTAACCGAAAATCTCGGTTTTATTGCTCCGCACTTGTTTATTTTTCCTAAAAGATGAACTTTTAATCCAACTCCTTTACTATCTTTAACTTCTTTATGTTCTCCAACATAATCGTTTTTTTCCATAACAGATAATACTTGTTTCATTGTTTTTGAACATGGGAATATTACAAGTTCGGTTCTACTTAGTTTTTCAGCGCCCAAAATACATGAAAGCGCCGCTGCCAATGTGTCATTCATAGTCATTTTTTGTCCTCAGCTATATTTCTTGAATCCAATTCTTTTTGCATAATCTCTAAAACAGTGTCTGCACAAGCTTAAGCCATATTTTCCAACATGACCGCCTGTTCTCAAACAAATGCTGCATTTATTATTAGCTATTCCGCATTTTCTTGCTTTAGGAACATTATGTTTATTGTATTTCTTTATCTTTCCCGGTTTATTTTTAATTACATTCAATATTTTCTTATAATCGCTTACAGTCATTCTGTCTCACCTATTTTGACTTTAAAATGGTCTTTCATAAACATTATCGCATCTTCTTTTTTGATTTTATGTCTGTCTGGTATACTTTTTGTTAATGCTCTTCTCTTTTTGATTCTAAATCCGGGTCTTTGCAATGTTATGCATACCTCTAATCCAATTATGCCGATTTCTGGGTCATACTTAACACTCGGTATATCGATGTATTCGTGAATTCCAAATGCAACATTTCCATTATCATCAAACTGACTTTCTTTTAATGTGAAGTTTTTAGCGTGTAAAAGTCTGCTCAACACATCTACCGCTGCACTTTTTCTTAATGTTATTTTACATCCAATTGGCAAACCAGGTCTCAATCCCCATGCAGGAATTCTTTTTTGTGTAACTGTTTTAACAGGATTTACATTTGTTATATTCTTAAGCAGCTTAACTCCCTTTTCGAGAAGCGCAGTATTCTTTCCTGCACCTATGTTCAAGGTTACTTTCTCAATTTTTATTTTTCTTGATATGTGGTCTTTCATTTTTGCTCTGCGAAAATGAAGCTTGCACGGCTATGCGGACATTGTTTCATTTTATTCTATTTTTAACTCTGATTTTTGTTTTCCAAGTACGAAACAGTATTTTTTCAATGTTTCAAACGTTTCACTTCCTGATTTAACAACTACCATGTCTTCCTGATTCTCTTTTGTATTCTGTTCGGAATACATTTTGATTTCCTGAACTGTTCCGATAACTCCTGCTTTTTTCCCTTTGATTAACAAAACAGCAACTCCTTTTTCGAATGGAATGTGTTTCAATATTTTTTGCTCAGGAATAGTTATGACTGCTGAATCTCCTGTGTTGTATTTTTCTTTTTTATCTACAAGAATTACTCTCCCATCGGAAAGTCTTAATTGTGTCTTCCCCTGGCATAATCCTTTGCCTTTAATTTGACATATCTTTTCTTTCGCTTCTTTGTCATCAATTTTGATAAGCACTAATCTGTTGAATTTATTCAAAACAACCCTGTAATTTTCCTTTAAATCTGGAATTGATATTGTATCCATAAATCCAACATTGAATCTGTGGTCTTTTCTTTGAACACCATCTACTAAAATTTTCTTATGATTCAAAATATTTTTAACTTCTCTTGCGCTGTTTGCATATTTTAGTAATTCCCTTATTACTAAAACCAGAGGCATTCCTTCTTCTAATGAATGAGCTCCAGGATTAGGCCTCGCAACCCAAACTACTCCTTTCTTTTCTTTAGTAGTCCATGTTATTGGCATCGCTATTCTTTTTAAGTGATTTTTTACCATTTTATTTCTTAACCTTCCTTTCGAGTACTTTTTTTCTCATCTTGTCATCCAAAACTAAATCATATATTATTACATTCGATGGATGTATTGGGTAGAGGGATTTTGTTCCGTCTCTCTTTGTTCTGTCTGTTCCTTCTACAAATATTCTTTCTCTTTTTAGTTCAATTCTTTCAATCTTTCCAAGCGTTCCTTTGTAAGTTCCTCTTATGACTTTAACTCTGTCTCCTTTTCTTACCGGGATATTTCTTGTGTTATACTTCTTTGTAAGGTCTTTTGATAATCTTGCTGAAAGGAATTTTCTTTTTTTATGCAACGGGGCATTAAACCTGTATTTTCTCTGTTTTCCAGGATTACTGCTCGATATCCATGCATTTGAAAATTCATTCATATAATCACTCTCGCAACTTTCATTACGCCAGGCCATCTTTCTGCCGCTTCTTTAGCAATTGGACCTTTGAAAATAGTTCCCTTCGGATTTCCATCTTCATCTTTTAATATTACTGCGGCATTATCTTCAAATTTAATTCTTGTTCCATCGGGTCTTCTGTATTCTTTTCTTTGTCTAACGATTGTAGCGTAAGTTACTGTCTTTCTCATTTCGGGAGTTCCTTTTTTTACTGCAACTAGGATTAAATCTCCAATTCCACAACTTGGCTTTTGTCCTTTTCTTGTTTTTCTATTTATGACTGAAATTATTCTGACAACTTTGGCTCCTGAGTTATCGCATGTTTCTAATTCTGAACCATGGCACAATCCTTTTGTTATTTTTGCTTTTATTGCTTCCATTTTATTTTTCCAACTTCTCCACAACAACAAAGTGTTTTGTTTTACTTATCGGTCTGCACTGCATTATTTTGACAAGTTCCCCTGCCTTTACGCTGATACATTCCGGATTATGAGCTTTAACTTTGGATCTTTGTTTTTCATATCTTTCATATTTGGGAACAAAAATTGTTCTGTCCCAAGCTACTGTAACGGATTTTGACATTTTGTCTGATACTACTTTTCCAATGAATATTCTGCCGTGAACGCTCAAGCTACCATGAAATGGGCAATGCTTATCTGTGCACGCCTTCTGGGGTGCTTTTACGTCAACTCCTATGTTTTCTTTCATTTTTTTATTCTCTCTTCGGGTTTTTTTGCGATTTCTTTTCCCATTACTTTTTCCCCGTCAATTTCAAAGACACATTGGTCTTTTATGACTTTGATTTCCTTTCCATTCATTTCAATGGAAAGCATATTCATTGTTTCATCAACAATGATGCCGGTTTTCCCGACAATGCTTTTGTTGTTTGATTCAATGATTTTGATTTTTTTGCCTATGAGCTCCGTATTCATCTTATCTCAATTGTTTCCGGACTGAAACCAACTTCAGCAAGCACATTCATGACCTTGTGCTTGTGGTTTCCCTGCAGTTCAACGTTTCCGTTATTTACAGTTCCGCCGCATGCGAGCTTGCTTTTCAGCTTCTTTGTAAGCTCTTTTAGGCTTATTTGCTTGTCTCCTATGCCTTCAATAATTGTATATATTTTTCCGAATTTTTTTTCGACAGTATATACTTTTATTTTTTGGCTTTCTTTTGCGATTGATTCACAAACGCAAAGTTCCTTTGGTAAACCGCATGTCTGACAAACTTCACTCATGCCTTTTTCGTTCCCTTTGGTTTCCCAGCTTTGTTTTGCAAAGATTGGGTGTTGGAAATCTCAGAGAATTAACTCAACTAACTGCG
>JBBSYT010000034.1:1832-2681 GCA_038045085.1 Nanobdellota archaeon | reverse complement strand
AACTCTTTTTGTTTTCCATGATTTATCAAGCAATCTACCAAAATCTCCCAGATTACCAGAAGTCAAAGCTGTAACTCCTTTTTCGACAAGTAACTTTTTCTCATTAAGAGCTTCTATATTAGAAGCGACATCAAATCTTGACAGAACTTCATTAGTATTTCTAGTAACTCCTGTATAAAACAGCATCAAACTATTATTAAAATCTTCTTGCATTGACTCAGAAATTTTAACTTTTTCAGTTATTACCTCTCCTGAAATAGCTTTAAATTCAAACATTCTTAAACCACCAAAAGCAACGGCGCACTGGTCTTGTATCCCGATTGGATTTTTAAGAATATCTATTTCAATATGAACAGCTTCTTCTGCTAATTGGTTAGCACTAACATTCTCTCCCACATATGTATGCAACGCGTTTAATACCCCAACAGTAACAGCACTAGAAGAACCCAACCCTGTTCCTTGACTTGGAATATCAGCTAAAAAGGATATCTCTATCCCTTTTGTTATACCCACAAGCTTCAAGGCTTCCCTGACAATATTGTGTTTTAAGTCATCAACTTTTGTGACAGTTTCTTTTTCTGAATAATTAACAATAATTAAATCATCAAACTTCTTTTTCACAATACAATAAATATATTTGTCAATTGATGCGGTTAGAACTTTTCCACCATGTTTAATAAAATACTCTCTAAAGTCAGTATTGCCTCCAAAAATAGATAAACGTGTGGATGTTTGGGTGATAATCATAGTACATACTCCTTTACTACGTCTATTACTTTCATACGTTTACCCACAATAGACATTTCACAGTTCCATATTTTTGATCATGATGAAAGTGGCTCAGTATTA
>JBBSYT010000034.1:0-1822 GCA_038045085.1 Nanobdellota archaeon | reverse complement strand
CTACAATATATCTATATTCATCTCTAATCTCCAAAGTTTCACCATTTTTAATCTTGTTTTTTAACCCATTAATTAAAGTGTTTGGATTACTTCCAAAGGTGATATTTCCTAGTCTAACAATAGTATGGTGTGGAAAAGTTTTTACAAGTTGTTCCATTATTCTTTTGTGAAGATAATAAGGACTTTCTTTTTCAAAGGTAGCAAGAGAACTAAAATAGACCAAATGCTTATCTTTTTTCTGCTTATTGAGTAAATCAGCTTCTCTTTTGAATTCTGACTCTCTTTCTTCTTTAGAATTACTAACACCACTAGCAAAAAATAAGACATCTTTATCAACATCTTTTAAAACTTTAGCAATATCTCCATCTCCAATTATTTCTTTCATATTAGTGTTACCTTGTCCTGCACATCTCTGTATGCTTGATTAAATTGGTCTGCAGTCTCCACACACCTCTGTGTAAACATCCATTCTTCTATAAGTTTAGGTGGAATTGTTACAATGTCCGCACCAAGCACGAAGGCTTCATCTATTTGTTCAACTTTTCTTATGCTCCCAATAATTATTTTTGAATCAAGATTATGTGTTTCTCTATATTTCATTACAGTTTTCAGTGTAGAAGCAGCTCCATCCCTGCCCGCTTCATCACACCTGCCCCAGAACAAACTAACATACTCAGCGCCTGTTTCCATGGCACCAATCAACTGCCCCGCCGTTAATCCAAGTGTGGCATTTATTTTGACAAGACCTTTTAGTTTAGTCATTACTCCTAATGCTTTAGGCATATCTCTTGGGTCCATTGGAATCTTAATTACAGCATTAGTAGGAAACATTTTGGTATAAACAAGAGCTAAAGTTACCATTTCCTCTTTGTTCATATTAGAATCAGGTACTTCTATCGATATAGGAAACCCATTACCACATATCTCAACCATTTTCTCTATATGTTCAGGAATATTAAACACTCCATCCTTTTGAAGAATAACGGGATTAGTTGTAGCACCACCCAAGATACCAGTGTCAAACCATTTCTTAAAATCAATTAAGTTGGCTGAATCAAAAAATATTCCAGATTCTTTTCTCATTTTATTTCTTTCTTTAAATCCCAAATTATCGAGTGATTTATGACGACATGCATAGCTTCAACAAGTGGTGTCCCATAAACTTCACTGTCAGTAGGAACAACCAAACAAACATCAGCCATTTTCTTCATAGCCCCGCCATCAAATCCAGCAAAACCTATTGTACATGCACCTATTTTATTAGCATATTTCATAGCCTTAGTTAAGTTATTCGACCAATCAGCTCTACCACCATGTACAGAGAAGCCAACAAGTACATCATTAAAAGATAACCAAGATTTTAATTGTCCCTCAAACACACTGTCCCATCCAGCATCGTTGGTCCATGCACTTACTAGAGGGATATTGTCAACTAGAGAGATTGCTTTAAATCCATGTTTCATACTAACTGTTTTTGCTAGGTCTGCAGCAAAATGAGTAGCTGTAGAAGCGGAACCGCCACATCCCATTGTAAACACAATTCCTCCCCGTCTGTGGCACTCAAGAAGAATATCTACTACCGTTTTGTACTCTGGAGAATCTATGAATCCTGAAGCAATTTTTGCTATCTCAGAAAAATAATTGTTGGTTTCAAATCTTTTCATTCTTATATTTATTAAAACAGACGGATGGGTAATTGTCAATATGTTTTCTACAATCCCGTGTCTTTTTTAACTAAATGAGGCTATTTATGTTAATTCTTGATACAATTTTACAATGTTCTCTACATGATATTCTTCTGCTTTTGAAATGATTTTGTTTG
>JBBSYT010000033.1:0-2641 GCA_038045085.1 Nanobdellota archaeon | reverse complement strand
ACGGCTTATTTTTACTTATGTTTGCTAGAGGTATTGAAGTTCTGTGATCTAAACTAAATAAATCATATTCTGTTATGCCAGTTGTAAATCTTGCTTCCCTCTCAAATCCGATTATTAATGCGTCTTCAGAATAACATCTTGCTGTTTCTTTCCACTCACCACCATGGCGATTCTCTACGACGTAAGTTGGTTCATCTCTGTTGAGATCCACATAAACGTTTATAGAGGCTTTTCCCATTTAGAAATTACCTCTTAACTAACTTAACTTCAGCGATATTCCAAAGAACATCAAATTGTGATTGCAATGATTTTGCAAAGAAAGGTGTGTTAATCCAGACTGCACAATCATAAGAAGGATGAACATCTGCATCATCCAATAACATGAATGTTACTTCCTTGCCATCAACTATACAATATCTTGCTTTAACGTCAAGAAGATTTTTAATTTCAGCACAATCTTTTAATGAAACAACAATTGATGCTGTACTTTCATCCAGCGGTGCCGCAATTTTAATTGAAACTCCTTTTTCTGCTAATTTTTTGAAAACAACTTTGAATGCATCGAATTTTCTTAGCAAACCTTCTTTTGTAGTAAATATTGAAACTGATTTGGTTGCTGACTTCATTGTCGCTTCCAAATGATTGTAAAGATTATTTCTTCCTTTGATAACTCCAGTCAAATCGCCTGGTTCGATTAATTCAACTCCATTTTTATGAAGCAATTTTAATTCATCAAGAATGTCTGAATTTTTCAATTCATCTAATGTTAACATTTGCGCTTTAGATTCTTCTTCTATTTTTCTTTTTACTCTGAAAACAATTTCTTCAGGAGGAACAGCTATATACTTTATTGGCTTTCCTAATTTCATAACGATAAATCCTTTTTTCTCTAACGATTCAAGAACATCATATGATCTGGAACGAGGAACATTTGCAATATCGGATAATTCTCCAGCTGTAGAAACTCCTCTGGAAAGAAGTGCTGTCCATAATTTACTTTCGTAAGTGTTTAGACCGAAGTCTTTTAGTTTCTTTAAAAAATCTTTCTTTACAATCATGTTTGTTTCCTCTAAATAGTTTGTCTAACCCCTTCAAAGGAAATCGTTTGATTTCAGTTATCGGACTAACTTTAAGCTAATATATAAACCTTTTCATTTTTGCTACTACAAAATAGTTAAAAATGACTAATATTTACCCTCCCCTTCATTTCGCCTGGAAATGCATGCTAATGCTTTCCTGAGCTCTTCACTTACTTTTTTTCATTTTAATTTTTCTTCTTTATTATTTATTTTCTATATAGAAAACAATAATATAACATATAAAAAACAATAAGCAAATGAAATAAAAATAATGTATTTCCATTTAAATATAAACAACAGTTAAGAGTCCTCAAATCAAATATATTCAATCTCCACAGGAAATGATGGGGTGGGTGTATATATTCTAGAATACATATTTCACACACTACAAGCCCTATACTCATCAAACGCAATGTTTATATACCTTTATTTCGTTTGGAACTTTTATGAAGGGGGTTAGACTTAAAGGATTCTTTGAAAATTTCTTGAATAAAGAATTTTTATTCAGCAATAAACAAGTTTTGCAGTCTAATTACAGCCCAGACTCTATTCCTCATCGAGATAAAGAAATAGAACAAATTGCAAATATTTTAGGTTCTGCATTATTATACCAAAAACCTTCAAATTTATTTTGTTACGGGAAAACCGGAACAGGAAAAACATTAACTATAAAATCAGTCACAAGTGATTTATTAGCAACAGCAAAAGAAAAAGGAATAAATCTCGAAATATTATACACAAATTGTAAATTAAAAAATTCAGCAGATACAGAATATAGACTTATTGCTGAATTGATAAGATGTTTAGGCGGAGAAGTTCCAAAAACAGGATTACCGACTCAAGAAGTTTACAGAATATTCACCCACCTTATCGATAATAAAAAGCAATTAGTCATACTTATCTTAGATGAAATAGACCAATTGGTCGCAAAAACAGGAGATGAAATATTATATACATTAACAAGAATGAATTCAGAATTAAAAAATGCTCAAATATCCTTAATTGGTATTTCAAACAACCTAGTTTTTACTGATAATTTAGATCCAAGAGTAAAAAGCTCATTAAGTGAAGAAGAAATTAACTTTCATCCTTATAACGCATTACAATTGCAAGATATTCTTAACCAACGAGCAAAAGAAGCATTTAAACAGGATGTAATCGACATGGGCGTCATAGAAAAATGTGCAGCATATGCAGCAAGAGAACACGGAGATGCAAGAAGAGCATTGGAATTAATGAGGGTTGCCGGAGAAGTTGCGGAGAGAAATGATGAAAAGAAATTAATGATTAAACACATAGATGTTGCAGAAGATAAGATAGAGAAAGACAGAGTTTTGGATATTATTTCAACACAACCAAAGCAACATCAAGCAATATTATACTCTATTATGAAAATAAATGAAGAAACCGAAGAAATTAAAAATAATTATGGCGATTCATTATTTACTGGAGATATTTATGAGTTATATAAGAAATTTTGCCCCGAAATTCGATTAAAACCATTAACTCAAAGAAGAGTTTCAGATATCATCTCAGAAGTGGATATGCTGGGAATTATCAAC
>JBBSYT010000032.1:0-1913 GCA_038045085.1 Nanobdellota archaeon | reverse complement strand
TGAAATTTTTACAATCAGTCCGTTCTTTGATACTCTGTTAAACTCCTGCCATTTTTGTTG
This sequence comes from Nanobdellota archaeon, assembly GCA_038045085.1. GTDB lineage: Archaea > Nanobdellota > Nanobdellia > Woesearchaeales > UBA10107 > UBA10107. Next base: position 1,853 of record JBBSYT010000032.1, on the reverse strand, counting down.
GAATCTTATTTCAGGAGATACACATTCATCTTTATTCTGTCTGAAATAGAATAGTCTGTCAGGTGTCTTATGTGTCTTGATTCCAAAGTTCTCAATACAACTTTCAGGTTTTAAGAATGGTGGATCGAATACTATCAAATCAAAACTATCGTCTGCAAATGGAAGCTTTGTAAAATCTCCAAGTATGTCTGTCTTTGCAAGTGGGGACATATCCATAAATGTAACATTATGTCTTTTTTCTCCATTACTAATCTGTGTGTTATGTAATGTAGTTTGATTCCAGATTCTTTTTTCACCTGATGTCACATCTAAAATTGTAACTGCTTTGCTAAAATACCAATCAAGGACTTTCTTTAATGCAAAGTTCAATCTTTTCATATAGATTAGATCTGTGTCAGGTTTTGTATTTCCCTTTTCTACAAAAAGATTTGTTATCATTTTTGCCATTTATAATCTCATATATTCAACATCTGCACGACCATAAGCCATACGATTTGAATCTCCACCATTGCCAACATCAACTGCTTCTAAAAGTATTTTCTCTACATAGTTTATTGATTTGTTGTAATTACCTTTGAAATTAATTTTAATAAACATTGGATTTTCTTTCTCATACAACCCAACTTTCATAATGTAATCATGTAATCCTAACTTGGTAAACACGATTCCTTTCTTCACTATTAGATTATCCCTAGCAACAAATACCTTGCTTCTTTTACTAAGTTTATTAAAATCTTCTTTTTTCATATTATCCACTACAGCAATACATTGATATAGTTTTTCTTTCTATCAGTCAATATGAAGATAGAGTTTGAAGCTATGATTTCAACACAGGGTAAAAACCAAAAATGTATCATAATCCAGAAGCAGTTTTGGGATAAGATAAAAAAAGCAGATTTGATGAACCGTAAGTTAAAGATCATTGTTGAAATGACACCTTTAAAGTAGCTTATACAAACCAGCTTCTTTTGTTATTATTCCATCATTGTACAGTTTGTCAAAGTATTTTGAGGCTCTTGCCACAGTTGAGAATACTTTGAACTTTGTTGAGTACTTGTTAACCAATGATTCCAACAAGTCCTTTTCTGGAATCCAAGATGATTGGAATACTCCCTCTTGCTCTCTCCAATGTTTTCTAAATGCTCCCTCTGCAGAATCGTCAGTATGTTGTAATGGCATTACAACACCGTCTTTCTCTGTGTCCATTCCGAAAGTTCTTAGTGTCTGCTTGATTATTTCTATGGTCAGCATCGCATGATCTTCTGTGACTGTTTCCGACAGCATCAGTTTTGCGTATGCAGTTGACACTCTGATAACTGATTCATAAAACCTAGTGTTGATTTTGAAACTACCATCTCGTTGCTTTTTCTCCAAACTTTTCATGTTCATGTAAAAGTTATTCATTAGGTTTGAAGCCTTTTCACTCATCACAGGTTTTAGTGATTTCGCATAGTTTAGCAGGAGAAATATATCAGATGTATTCAGCAGTTTTTCTTTCTCAATGTATTTTTCAAGTCCATTGTTTCTTAGATAGATTATGTGGTTTAGTTTGTTCTGTTCTTCCAACTCTGTCTTATCGTCTGTCAGATTTACTTTGAGATCAAACCTGTCTGTAAGTGGTGCAGGTAAATTCACGTTGTCCGATATTGTTCGAGTGAAATCATAAACATAGTCCTTTGGATTTGCTGCAGAAATTATTGTTGTTTCTGCATCTGCAACTTGGTCAAAACCACCTTTGTTATAGTGCATTTTTCCAGATTCCATACACTCGAAGAGCTTTCCTTTGTCCTCATCTGATGTTTGATTGAACTCATCTATTGCAACAACTGATCCGTTACATCTTCCGACTATTC
>JBBSYT010000031.1:0-12594 GCA_038045085.1 Nanobdellota archaeon | reverse complement strand
ATGACAAACTGCTGAATCTCATACAATATGTTGCGAGACTAAGATGACGTTAAGTGGACATTACCCGTTTCGTTAGGACTAGCTAGTGAGAAAGGAAATATGGAAAAGAAGTAGAAGAGTCTATGTCGCAAATTGTGCTTCTTGGCCCAATAAGTGCCCTAAATTGTATGCTTTCCTAAATATATACATAACCTGTCTTATTTTTTCATCGTTGTATGTTGGGCGTAATTTTTTGATAATTTCAAACAAAATTTCATCTCTTTTCATAGCTTTTTCTAAATCTTTTATTGCTTCTTCAATATTATTTCTTCTTGTTGTGCCACCAACCTTTTCTGCTAATTCAGAATAAATGTCTTCTGCCAATCTTCTGAGCTGATGTTTAGAATTTTCGTTTCCTATTATTTTTATTGCAGAGCTAACAAATTTATCTTCATCTGTTTCAATTTCCTCTTTTAATTTTTGTTCAAGAATTATTGCTTTTGCAATTTTTTTAATTCGTTCGTGTTTTGGCAGTGATTCTTTGAAGAATGATTCTTTTTGGAAAATTTGATATGCCGCAGCTTCATGATGAAAAATTAATGTAAATACTTGTTCCAGCATTTCTTTATTCTCTCTCGGATTTTTTAAACTTGCATCTATCGCATGAAGTTCAACTTTTAAAATATCGTGGATTCTTTTAATATTTTTAAGAACATTTTTATTCATGTTTCTTTCGTCTTGTATTTCTCCGTGTATTTTATCTATTGTTTCTTCAGAAATTAACTTTTTCATGTCTGACAAAATTTCATTATTTGTCTTTTTTTCACTCTTGATATTGATTAATTCGTCAGAAATTAAGCTTCTTATTTTATTTAGGACGCTAGGCAGATTTTCCCAAAAATCTTTTGACGGATTTTTTAGATTTCCGAATTTGAAATATCTTGAAAGTTCTTCTTTTTTTTTGTAGTTTTTTATGCTCTGATCCCAAAGTATGATGCGTTTACTGTCAGCTAAAACCAATTTTCTGGACTCATTTGTTTTGTTTCCAAATAAGCGGTTTAACAGTGCCATGTATAGATTTATTTGCCTCTTTCTATATTAATCTTTCTTAATCCAGAATTTCATCAATCATTTAAGCTTGTCCAGTTTCGTTGAATTTCTTCAATAGCTTTTCAACTACAATTTTTGGAGCATAACCTTTTGATGCGCAAGCTCTAACGAATGTATCGTAAGTTAGCTTGTCAATGTTTACATCCAATCTTGCTACTTGTGCTCCTTTTGGTGTTGCTGTCATACTGAATTGGATTTAATTAATTATTTATAAAATAATGATTGAGAAAAATGAATCCTCTCGGTTTGAGTGTAAGATTAGGATAAGCCTCTTTGTATGCTAAAAATAAGGGTGATTTTGAAAGAGAGTTTGATGAGGTGTATGAAGAGGTTTTGAATATTTCTAAGCGAATTAAATGAGACATATTCGTTGGTATTTGTGTACTCACCGACATTCGTTCATTTACTTATAAATGATTAATTTTATATTTTTATACAATTTTTGTATTTATACATACAAAAATAGAAAGATATATAAACAACCACCTCCCACTTATAAACATGTCGCATAACGACCGAGACATAGATGCAGGAGAGCTTTTCGAGCTACTTACATCCATCTCCAAATATGTTGAACAGGAACTTCATCTTTATGCACTCGGCGGCACGGCATTAACCATTTTGAAAATAAAGCCATCTACGTTGGATGTAGATATAAATATAGATAACGAGAAAGAATACGATTATCTGTGTAAAATATTCGGGGAGATAGGGTTTGAACGTAAAGCTCCATATCGATGGTTTACACAGGAAGGTCTTGCCTTTGATTTATTTCATGGTTCAAATATTCTCGGGACTCAGTTACTTCACGATTGTCTCACAAAATCGAGATTCGTACAATCTTTTGGAAAAATAAAATTGTATACTCTGTCTCCATACGATATAATCATAAGCAAACTAGCACGAGGTGAAACTCGTGATTTTAATGATATTCAAGATACTTTAAAGCATGAAAAACTCAATGTAATTGAATTAATCAAAAGATATAAGGAAACAATGGAAACATCTATCGTATCTGAATATAAACAAAAATTACTTGATTTAATTGAAATTAAATTTAAAGAATGGAAATTTCAAATAGATGAAAAATTAATTGGGGAAGTTAAAAAATGGAATTAATAGAAAAACGTCTTGATGCAGCAGGATTTAGATTATTGGGAATAAGTCAAAGCATAGAACAATTAATTATCGATATTTTAGATAAAAATGATACCCGATATTTGAAAGCAATACCATTCCTTCTCTATAAACATGATGTCGATATGGTTGCTATTTATAATAGAACTAAAAACCCAGATTTGTTTAAGATGATATTGGATATGACTCAGAGAATATTTAATGAATTTAATATTCGCAAAACGATTCCCGCACATATTGAGTTTTTAGGAAGACGTTTATTATCTGGGCACGCCATGTCTTTTAATTATATCGAAATATCTCCTAGCTATTCGGAGTTTAGAGACGAATTTGAATTACAGTTCAGGGGGGAGAATAAGCAACCATTACTTATAGACAGGCAAAAAATGGATGCAGAACGCAATCTTCAATATTGGCTTTCTCAATTGTTTACAAAAAAAGAGAAAACAATTATGAAAAGAATCTTGGAGGAAAAATCAATTAGTAAAACTGATTATGAATATTATTCAAGAAGAATTAAGAAAAAATTAAGAGGAATACTTGACTTACAGGATTTTGCACATTCACTGGGGGAGAAAAAACCGCATTACGATGATGAATTATTTTTACTCAAAAAGAATTTAGAAAATTGGATTGCGATTAAACTTTCTTTCAAGGATATTTCAATTCAAAAATATTCGACGATTTGGGGTGATTCAATTTATATCATTTTCAAACAAAAAGAAACCGCACTTTCGGAAGACCAATTGCATAACACAGTTATTAAATTGACTGAAATTAACAATAAAGAAGTTCTTTCCTTGCTTAAAAAATACGACTCTGCCGATTTTACTTAGTTCATCGTTCTACTAATTGCCTTTAGAACAAATTTGATTTTTATAATTATTAAAGCAAACAGATAACGAGATATAACGTGTCTGCGGGTCGCAATTAGTACAGTAAACTCTTAGTTTCACTGGATTGTTTCCTAACGGAATCATATCCCCGCTTTTTTTGCAATCGGTTTTATTCTGTTTGTATCCCCATTCATTATTTAGTTTCCAAGCATGGCATTTTTTAGTTGTTAAGAGAACTCCGCCCTGTTTGGTCTCACCAGAAGGGATATTCTCAAAATCAACATAACTTTCATCCGACCAATTATTTGCTACAGCGATTCTTAGAGAACCAGAAGCCATCTTTCCTGTGTTAGTAATTTTAAAACCGAATATCATTCCAGTTGAATTGTCGAGATTTATCTCTCCAATCCTGCCATGGTCTATTATCGGAACATCATTCTCGTACGAGATTGGATATATGTGCAAATTAGGTCTTATCGGTTGCATATATTTTGTTTGCATTGTTTATTGAAATTGCTGTCCAAATTTGAAATCCAGTTAAAATAATGATGATTATAGTTAGAAGGGGCATTCCCCAATCATTGAAAATTTGTGCACACAATCCTCTTTATTGAAGCTGAGTTAATTGTTTATCACAACCTGATTTTTTTAATCTTATTCTCTCTTTCATCTACCTCAGCAAATATATTTGTTGGTATTTAAATTCTCTGTATCATTTATTCCTCGGTTCGTTCACTCTTTTGCGGAGTAAGTTTTATTAACACAGCCCCTCTAATCATCATTAAATCAAGGTTCAATACTGTTTAGCATTGAACCGAGAAAAAACAATAAAATTGTGCAAATAAGCACATAAGAACCTTCAACCAAGATAAGCCAAAACATGGCTTACAACGGCTGTAATGGTCTTTAACAACCTTTTAGATTTCTTAGGTTCGGAAGTGGAAAAGTCCCCCCGGCCACAGGCAGAGGTTTGCTCTTACTCTCTTTTAATGATGGTTTTTATCTAGAAGTTACTCTATGGTTTCTATGGAGTATGTACTATATAAGATCTACCTAGTTTTTTTGGAGTGGGTTTTTTCTACACCTCCGAGTCGTTTGACCCTCGTTGTCTGTCGTTGTGTTTGCACTAGTTTCTCACCTAGTGCGGTCTTACTTTCTTAGCAGTTTTTCTAAGTCTTCCTCAAGTTTCTGCTTCGCTTCTTTGTAAAATTTCGAAAGAGCGTCGCTAGCACTTGGTTGCATGAAGATTTTGCCAGATTTTTCTGCACGTTCTCCTTCCTTCTCGTAGCATTTGTAAAAACCTACTGCTTTCGAAGTAGAAGTTTCCAAAAGTTGCTGTAGTTCTTGACTTTTTTTGTAACCTTGTTTACACTCGCATGCGTAACCAAGATACATTGGTGCTGATTTTCCTTCTTTCAGTCCATCAAGAAAGCCGTCGAAATCTCCTGCAAGATAGACTGTTACTTCCAATTTTTTTCCTTTCGGTTGTTCCATTTTGTTTTTCACCTCCTTTCATGTTTTTCATCATGCTTGTGCTCCAGTTACTTCTCGTAGTCTTTTTTCGAGACCCGCTTTGTAGTGCTTGGTGCTCGCTCCTTTCATGTGGATTTCTCCAGGGGTTGCGCTCCCATTTTGTCTTGCTTTTGCGTAGCACCAGAGAACCAGTTCCTCTCTTCTCTCCAGCTTTCTTCTGTTGTTGTCCTGTGTGTTGAGTGAGATTCTTTTAGTGTGATTTTGTAGTGTGAGTTTTTGTGGTGTGTAGAATGTCGCCGTAATCCCTCCTATCACTTCGTTTATTTCTTCGGCTGTGTAAGCAGGAGTTGTTCTGCCGTCGAGGCAGTCTTTGTAGAGTTCTTTGACTCTTTGCACGTATTCTTGCATTTTATCTCCCTTTGATTATGCAGAGCTTTTGCAGTGCTAGCCATCTCGCTTTGTCCTGTGGCCAGTCTGGGTGGCGCTCTGCGAGTTGTCGCTGCAGTGTTTTCAGCTGTGTTGTTTCGTCCATCTTAACACAAATTTGGCAAAGAAAATACATTAATGTTTGTTGAAGAAGTTTCTACAACAAAGTTTATATAGTAGAGCTGCAATAGAGATAATATGGCGGACCTATTCACTGATCTTGAAAAGCTGAATTTTAGCGTAAACGAAGGCAAGGTTTATCTTACATTGATAAAGTTGGGTCCTTCATTAGCGGGAAGAATTGCAAAAGAAGCGAGATTAGACAGATCAAGTACATACAATGCATTGAAACAACTAACAGAAAGAGGAATTGTTTCTACTGTGTTCGAAAATAAACGAACAATATACGTGCCAACTGACCCAAAGAAAATCCTTGATTATTTCAAGGAGAAAGAAGAAATTGCAAATAAAATAATTCCGAGGTTAAGGGAAGAATTTTCTATGGTAAAAGAAAAGAAAACTATTTCTCTTTTCCAAGGTTTCAAAGGAGTAAAAACGGTATTCCAGGATATTATTAATTCATTAGGTAAGAATGATGAATATTTTGTTTTGGGTTCAGAAGGACAGTTTGGGGATTTAATGCCTTATTATGCTCCCTTGTTTAGGAAACAAAAGGCTGAAAAGAAAATAATAACAAAAATGCTTTTACGCGAGGGACGTATTAAGAAGCATAAAGGCAGATACACCCAATATCGATGGGTTCCGTCAGATATCATGTCGTCTGCAACTGTCAATATATACAATAATAAACTTGCAATAATTATTTGGGGAGAAAAGCCTGAAGCGATGCTCATAGAAAATGCAGACGTGAGCAAAACATTTAAGAATTACTTTGAGTTTATGTGGAAACATGCGAAGGTGAAAAATATATGATACTTACGAAGATGGAGATTCTAAAGGAAATTTCTAGAAAAAGGATAGAAATATCGCCGTTTAGTAAAAGTTCCATCGGTCCTGCTTCTGTAGATTTGACTTTAGATAATAAACTAAGAATATTTAATATTGATAAAAGAGTTCATTCTATTCATAATAAAGTTGATTACAAGAAAATAACAAAATTAATCAATATAAATAAAGGATATGTGCTTAAGCCTGGTGAACTTGTTCTCGGAATAACTAAAGAAAAGATAACTTTGCCAGATGACATATGCGGCTGGTTGAATTCGAGATCAAGATTTGCGAGACATGGACTGATGAGTCATATCACTGCCCCTTTCATCTGCCCAGGAGTTTCTAATAAGCAAGTTCTTGAGATTTACAATGCTAGCCCAAGAAAGCTCAAAATAATGCCCGGGCTTAAAATCTGCCAGATTATATTTCAAAGATGTGAAGGAAAAGCGAAATATAAAGGCACTTTCAAGAACCAGAAACTTTGATACTTTTTTCATTTCTTAAGAAAAAAGCTCTGGTGTAGCCACCTTTTCAGGCGGACTACGACCATAACTCCAATCCCCATATCCGCTGGAAACCTAAGTTTTCTGAAGGTTAATGGTTAATGAGCATTACAAAAGCAATACAAAGCTTAAATATTCCGTTACCATGTACTGAGGCTTGTTTGGGGCGGGGGTTCAGGAGGAACCATGGGAAGAACACCAAACAATTTGTTTTCGAAGTTAGCTTCCGTAAAAGAGAAGTTGTTGCCAGCAACACAAGGGCTGGATGATAAACAAATACAAAGAATAATTTGCCATTGTTGGTATTACAAACTTGGCAGAAGAAAAATAATATCTGAAAAAGAAAGAGAAGTCTATGATTTACTTTTAAGTCATGGAATAAGCTCTAAAACAGTCTACGAATGGCTCAGGATTGCTGATTCTCCTGACCATATCAAACAAAAGATTTCTCAGGGAACAATAGGAATGAGAGAAGCATCTTCTAAGAAATATCTCTGGAATCGTATGGTGAATAGACGTAACGGAAAAGAAATCATGGAGCAAGTAAAAGTAATCGTAGGAGGTCTAGAATGGAAAGATACAAATCAAACACTTTAAGCAAGACGCAGGCAACAAAAAGACGAAGGAGAAAATATCCAAACGTATTCTTTAAAAAAGAATTAAGTGCGATATTTAATGAAATTGAAGAGCCAAAAATAATGGTAGGTTCTTGTTTGACTTTCTTTTGTGCATTAAGAATATCCGAAGTATGCAATCTGAAATGGCGAGATATTGATTTAGAGAACAAACGATTGAAAGTTGTTGATGGAAAGAATCACAAAGACGGATTTGTGCCGATTTCTTCTTTATTTATTCCAATTCTTGAGAAATGGAAACAATTGAATCCTCATGAAGAATATTTCCTGCCTGCATATGATGAAACGAAACCACATCTTGAGCCAACGACATTACTGAAAGCTTTTAAGAAAGCAATTGAGAAAGCGGGGTTATGCATTGTAGTTGAGAAAAATAGTGCTGGACTAAATCAACATCAATACAAATTTCACACATTGAGGCACAGCCGTTGTACGCATTTGCTTTCAAATGGCGTGCCTGTTCAGAAAGTCCAGCACTTTATGCGACATGATAAAGTTGATACAACATTAACTTACACTTGGATACTTGACGCTGAGCTGAACTCGATGGTCGAGGAAGTGGACAGGCGGGCGGCAAAATCGGGCGAAACTTTTAGCGAGCAGAAACAGATGGGGCGGGAAGATGCGGTGGAAATTCTTAAGAAAAGATTGGCTCATGGAGAGATTTCTCCAAAGGAATATCGCAAGCTGTTCGAGGTGCTGGCGGGGCAAATGTAGTGACAGCTTAAATATAGATTTTGAAGTCAAATATACTTAGCGACAGCCTGTAAGTTTCAAATCCAGCCTAAGAAGGCAAAAAATCGCCCCACATAACAACAGAACATTTACCCAGACCCAAACATGACCCTAAGAAAGCCTAATTCGAATGCTACAGACCCTGCCGACCCTAAAAATCTTCCTGATAACAATACGTAGTTATTTATTCTTACTCAAGAACTCTTCATATGTTCCAGCTTTTTTAAACACGATTGCAAATCTTCTATTATCTATTTTTTCAATCATAACTGAGTCTAATCCTATTTCTTGTAGTTTTTCATAAGTAAGAAGTTCTCCTTTCTTCAAACCGAGAATGTCTCTTAACAGCCACTTTCCAAGTGCATTATTTGGATTTGACATAAGAGCTTTTGAGTTTTCCTGACATACCTTAGAACTTAAACTACTCCCATCCGGCAACAAGAGATTAAATGGTTTATCTTTTGGAGGGAAAAAACCAGGGAATCTCTCATGTATCCATTTAGGTATCTGAATATAAACTTCATCGTAATCTCTCGGTCTTCCGCCGGCATTCCATTGGTTTAACCCACTCTTTTCGTGAACAACTTTATCGTGTTTAGTTCTTGAATAGAGTGCAAGAATAATGAATGGTCTTGCTGTCGACTCTTTGAAATAAGTCTCGTTTATTTCGGATAGTTTTTCTTCGATTAAATCGAATGGGTCGTCAACTATTTTGACAGGTATTTTTGTAAAAGAAGCAGGTGTGGTAAATTTCTGAAGAAGGGTACTCTTACTTATACTGAATGAGTATTCGTGTTTACTATCCTTGAAAGAGATACTTCCTTTGCTGGTTTTGATGTCTTTTATTTTTGGAATTTCTATCTCATCCATTTCGCATTCATAGATTCCGATTAATCCCTCTTTTCTTATTATGCAATGATAGACTGAGTTATTCAATTTGTATATTCTCTTTGTTGCTTCTAATCTTTCATTTCTTAATTCTGATATCTTTTTTACTTTTTCATCAGGACTAAGTCCCTTAAATAAGTTCAAATCTCTGTTGAATTCTGCAACTTTCTGATAAGAATTCCCGCGTTCATCGACAAATGTTTTTACACCGATTCCTTTGTTATTTAAAACGGCATCTACAGAAACATCTGCCCTTGAGAGATTTTTAGCACCGAACGATTTACAAAACAAGTTTTCTGTTACTCTATAATTAAGATAAGGCACCTTACTCTCTGAAAAAAGATTGCTCAAAGAACCAATTACAGAAAGCATCTTTCTGTAGTATTCGTTATTTTTTATTTTTACGCTTTTCATATTCTGCCGATTTAATTGCCTTCATCATATTTTTTGCAACTCTCTCTATCACAGCAGTTGTAACGCTGTTTCCAGCCTGTTTGTAAAGTTTTGAATCCGGCAGATTAGGAAGTTTAAATGAAGCAGGAAATCCCTGTAGCGAAAAACATTCCCGCGGAGTAAGTTTTCTTATTCCAAATTCATCTTTGATAATTGGAACATTATGACCGCCCGTACCCATATTTGCAGTCAAAGTAGGAGAAACACCTGACTTATTTTCTCTTACATATCGGCGTCTCCACTGATAAACTCTGTCTTTATTGACAACTTTATTCTTTAATTTATCATAAAGAGGTTTTCCATTGTAGTAAAATCTATCGTCAACATTCTTTTCAAGAATGTCGCTTAGTCTTCTTGTCAGCGGAATCTCTTCCGGAAAAACAAAACTTTCAGATGTCTGTTTATCCAAAAATCCAACAATAAAAATTCTCTCTCTGTTTTGAGGAACATTTCCGTGAGTCATGCTATTTAAAACTCTATATTTTACATGATAACCGAGCGAATAAAGAACATAAACTATCTTTTTCAGAGTTTTCCCGTCATCATGGGTTCTTAAGTTTTTGACATTTTCTAGAAGAAATGCCTTCGGTCTTCTTTGTTTTATTATGTTTGCTATTGTGAAAAATAATATTCCTCTCTCGTCTTTGAATCCTTTTTGATAACCGGCTATACTGAAAGGCTGGCAAGGAAATCCTGCAAGAAGTATATCGAATTTAGGAAGCGAACTCACTTTAATTTTCGTTATGTCTCCAAGAAATAGTTTTGCTTCAGAAGAATTTAGGTCATATGTTTCTTTACAGGCCGGGTCAAAATCATTCGCGAAAACGGTGTTGAATCCTGCTCTTTCAAAGCCTAGCCTTATGCCTCCTACTCCCGCAAATAAGTCTATCGTTTCCATCCTCTTTATAAGTATTTAAGCGTAGTTATTTATAAATCTTGTCTGCAGTTGTCCTGTGGGAGCCTATATGACTGACAATCACACAAAACCGCAAAGAAGCCATAATATGTCTAGAATAAAGTCCAAGAATACAAAAACGGAGCTTCTTTTTAAAACTATACTTAAGGGGACAAATCTTCGATATCATCCTAAAATTATTGGTAATCCAGATTTCGGAAGCAATAAAAACAAGGTTGCTGTTTTTATTGATGGTTGCTTTTGGCATAAATGTCCGAAATGTTACATAAAACCAAAATCAAATAGTTATTATTGGAACAAAAAGATTAAGAGAAATTGTCAAAGAGACAAAGAAGTAAACTCGGAACTGAAAAACGTAGGATGGAAGGTCATCAGGGTCTGGGAACATCAAGTCATGAAGAATCCAAAACCTTCTATTAAGCTAATTAAAAAGTATCTATAATCATCTCTTCATATTTCTTAAGAACTTTCTGCTCCACCAATATTTAAGTTTGTATGCACAAGAATGATACAAGAAATAAATATCGGTTATTACTTATATATTAATGTTCATTTTTAATTAAAATCGAGAAATTAAATACTTGCGATAATATAAAGATACCATGGTAAAAACCCGTTATGTCCAAGTTCGTGTAAGCCACGACCAGCTTGAAAGAATCAAGAACAATGCTTCTGCAAAAGGTTATAGGACAATCTCTCATTACGCAAGGGATTTGATGCTAGAAAAGAATCTTTATTTTGAAAGGAAGTTTGACGAGCTGTGTGAGGAAGTGTTGAAGATTTCCAGAGCAACATCAAAATGATGTTGGTCATATCAGAAGTCTATACAAACATACCATAGATGACCTCCCCTTCTCCATAAAAGTCTTCCGATGCTCGTTGGCAATCTATTCTGTTCTTTTAATTCACTTATTACTACATTATACCTCAAAAGAGATAATTTCTCCTCATCTCTATTTGAATTGTATACTATCTTCTCTAAAACCTCATCAACACTGCTTGTTTTCCTTAAACCAAGGACTTTGACGCATATATCTAAAGAGTATTTGTCAGTAGAAAGCACTTCTGTCAGCAGTATGACGCTCCTTATTCTTGCTTTCCTAATTTCGTCTTTTGTATGAAGGAACTTTTCCTTATCCTTTCCTGATTCACTAAATATGAAACAAGAAGATGATTTTCTGGCTCTTTTCACGACTTGTCTTTTTTCTAACGACTTCAGACACGCTAAGGGATTAAACTTCATGATTTTCTTTATACGCGTAGTTGACATCGCTTTCTGTCTTTCTATTGCATTGTTCTCAAGCAGTACTCTGATTATCTCAGCTAATCTGCCTACATTCCTTGCCTCTGGGACAAGCTGTTTTATCTTGTTTTCTAAATCATCCATGTTTATCACAAGAATACAATGGCTGTAATTTTACTAAAATCTATCTTGTAAGAATTTCACACAGAATTTGATTACACAATTTGTAATTATTTTAGAAATTCATCCGTAAAGCATACTTTTTTCCCTTTATTCTTTCCATCAAATTTAAAGAACTTAGGCATTTTATTTATCATTCTTGTATACTGGTTTATCTGACTTTTTCTAGAACCTTGTGGAACAGCTTCTTGGATTTGTTTTGGTGTCGGATACCTTTTATATTGGTCATTATGTCTTTTTACGATATTTACAATTTCTCTTTCTTCTTTTTTCAGAGAAAACATTTTTGCTTCTTGAAGTTCTGTAAATCCTGCTTGTGTAACTTCTTCATCTTTCTCTTGTTTGTCAAAACCTTTAATTACCTCAACACAGTAGCCAGAAGCACCACTTGCTTCAACTTTCAATTTTCCGTCGTCGTCGCGCCAGAACTTGACTTTACCTTCTTTTTCTGTCATGTCTTCTTCATCTTGTTGAGCATTTTCCTCAAATCCTTGTTTCTTGGGAATTTTTTTAAGATAGTCTCAATTTCTTTTATACCCTTAGCATTTCCTTTTCTTCTTACAGTCATTGAGATGAATTTCTTAGAAATGTCATTTATGACGCCACAATTGTCATCATGTAGTTTCTTTTTATAAGAAATATCGAGTGCTTCTTTGTAATACGACTGAGCTTTCGCGTAATTACCAAGTATTGCCATGATATCAGCTTTATAGGCATAACCAACATCATCTTTCTCAATCTTCAATATTCGGTCTAAGTATTTTAAAGCCATTTTAGTTTTCTTTTGACGGTGATATATCAAAAATATCTGGCGTAATGTACCGAGATCTTTTTTTCCATTTCCAAGTGTTTGCTTTAAAACACGAACTGCATCATCGTATCTTTTGTTTGAAGTATAGCAACTAGCGAGGCTTCTTGCACACGATGGGCAAGTACTAGAAAGTTTATGGGCTTTTTCTAAATAAGTCTGTGCTTCCCTTATCTTTTTTAGACCCAACATTACTTTTCCTTTATATTCGAGTACAATATGCTCATCCGGGTACGCTTTCAAGAGCTTGCTGATTATTTCATTAGCATGAGAATATCTTTTGCTTTTCAATAACAGTTCGAATTTCGAGATTAGCGCAAG
>JBBSYT010000030.1:0-1017 GCA_038045085.1 Nanobdellota archaeon | reverse complement strand
TAACTTCAATGCAAATGCATTCACAAAAGAGGATATTTTGAGAGCAAAACAACTTGGAGCTAACATGATTACCATATGGCCAGCACGATTCATTAAAAATGATGAGATCGAATTCTCTTCACCAGAACAACTTGGAACACAACTTGGTCCTTTAATTAATACTGCACATGAAAATGGTTTGCAAGTAGAATTAAGGGAAAGTTTTGGTGGTGAACAGATTGGAGATTACACGATTTTTAAAACAAATGCAATAAAGCATGCTGTTGATTTTGCGAAATTCGGCGAAAAATATAAAGTGTATAGGATTGTTCCTTTTGGTGAGGTGGATAACACTCTTTTTAATTATTGTGACAAAATAACGGAGTTTTCTCAAGAGCTCCTGATTGAAATGAGAAAGTATTATTCTGGACAGATTGGAACTGGAATCGTTGGTTCATGGAGAGACTGTGACTATTCTTTTAAAGGATATGATTATTTAACAGTCAGTGCATATCCTCAAGCGCAAATAGGGATAGATAAATGGCTTATCCCTAATCCAGATGCAGTGCGTATTATTGACAACAATAACCTTGCATTAATGATTGAATGGTCAAGAGAAGTTGCTGATAGGAGTGGTATTTCAATTCTTACAATAGGAGAAACAGGGGTAATTAATCCAGATGATCAAAAAAGGTCAGATGCGCCATCATTTTCTGTAGGGAGTAAAGAAAAAGAAGCCGAATTCTACTCAGAATTATTTGAACAGATATCGAGCAAAGTCAATGGAACTTCAGTATTTTATAATAGCCTAAACAATTATTTTAGTGTTTACAACGATCCAGCAGAACAAGTTGTAAAGGAATGGTATGGAAAGCTTTAGTTATTTAAATTCATTTACTACAAAGTTAAAGCCAGTAATTAAAGTAATCAAAATAAAAGGAAAAGAGAAAGAAAATCAAAAATAAAAATAAAAAAGAAATTATCTGTAAAGTCTTCTTATTCCTGTTATGTCTGCGCTATGCAAAGTCCTCTTCTTAG
>JBBSYT010000029.1:0-4133 GCA_038045085.1 Nanobdellota archaeon | reverse complement strand
TATGAACCAAGTTAGTAACCCCAGTAACATCTCTTGTATACCCGGTTGGAGCTAAAATTAAATATATTACCACTTCCTTTGCTCCATTCAATTTACTGGCAGTAACAGAAAATGAATCAAGCATGACTCCTCCGTTTGGAAATTTAGCAAAAACCACCGCATCTATAATTTCACATTTTTGATCTCCCAAACCAAATTGATCCCAAAAACTGTCATCGAAGCATTCTTCCCCTTCAGGAACGATTGTTTTTCTGTTATCAAGTAAGGTTGCCTGAATATCATAATCCCCCGGAGGAAGTGTTATCTGCGCAGTGCCATTAGAACCGGATAAATCTGCAAAAGCGGCATATTCTTCTGAATCTGCCGTTTCGGAAATTCTTGAAAATGAAATGACTGCCTGATGAGTAGGAAGAGTCATAGGAAGTGTTGTTCCAAGAGGTGACCATGTATAATTAATAACAGAATTTTCAAGATCTACCTGATCCATACTATTATCCTCGACAAGAGTTATTCCTGTAATTCTTTTTACAAATGGAACTAATTTTACTGAAACATTTAAATCAACAAATTTTTCAAGTTCAACACTAATTTCCTGCTCCTCATCTAAATATGCTCCGAACGGAATTGTTTTTGACATATATCCTTCCTTAAACACGACTAATGAACCAAGTCCGGGCGGCATTTTTGCTTTTAAAACTGCATCTCCGGTAATTTTATTATTTTCCCGCAAAGAGGAAACCTCGGTAACGCCTATATAACAAGATTCCCTTCCAAAAGAGAAAAACACCTGAGCATCTTCAATTGGATCTTTTGTCATTGAATCGGAAACAATTACCGTAATATTTCCGGAATTGAAATTATCAGGATCGCAAACGAAGGATTCTCTTGGCGATGCAATTGAACCCATATTAACAGTGTCAACAGTCATCATTGCATTGTTTCTTAAATTTGATTCTAAGGAAAACTGAAATATGAATCCATCACCGTCTAATTCTGTCGGGTCAGAAATTGAAATTAAAACAGGATACGAAACATCATAGGCAAATTTATACTGATTTATATTGAACAGCGAAATAAACGAATCAAATCCTCCTCTCGAGTTTGGAGTAATCAGCTCGCCCCTGCTCGGGGTTACATGAAGATAAATTGGCCACCATGCAAGATACGTGAAATCAGCATTTACCCTGTATGTTTTATCTGATGGGAGAATGTAAAAACTATACATTCCTTTTGCTAATGGATCGTTTCCTTGATAATAGTTTCCTTCATAATTGGATGTACCGGTAATTTGCATTCCTACAACATTGCTCATCAATAACTCCTGAACCTTATTTTTAACTTCATTTTTTGGCCAAGAAATAACTCCCCCTCGTTTAAATGAAGTATCTGCCAAAGGAGGCAGTCTGTTTTTATCTACCCCTGAATAAATATCGATTAGATTTATTGCAAAATAACCGAGGAAATTTGTTTCGGCTTCTTTTTTTGTAACTTCGGCTGCTAATTCATAGTATTTTGCTAAATTTATTGGGATTTTGACACTGAATTTCGAAATTGTCTGAACTATTTCATCTTTTGTTATTTTCAAAGGATATTCTGCCCGGACAAAAACATCTGTTTTTGCAATAGTTGATGTAACTTTAATCTGACTTTCTTCGAATGTAAATCCTCGTTTCCTAAACGAGGAAAATCCTCTCGTGCATGATGAAATTTTTTCCCGGATATACTTGTCAAGCTGTTCCTCGAGAGAATTTCCTTTCCCAGATGTTCTGAATAAAGCCGGCATATTAGAAGCAAATTCACAATTACCATCACAGCTGTTCGGACTTTTCATATAATGCCAGTAAGGAATTTTAATAGAACTTCCAGGGGACATAGAAATTCCCTCTGCTGAAGTCGGGTCTAAATCATTGACGGTTATTCTCGATGTATCAATAATTCCTCCCTGTACCCCTGCCTTTCTTATTCCTTCTTTTGCAACAATTTCAAGACATTCTATTACGTATCTCTGTATTGGCTGAAGTTCAGTTGCAACTGTTTCAGTAATTTCAACAGGAGGTTTGTACAAAACAACATTTTGCCTTATGAAAGTAATCAATGCTGCTGAAAATAACAAAACTATTCCTATAATTATGAAAATCGTCAATTGCGCTTTTTTACTTTTCATCATTGTAATGCCCTGTAACAAGTCATTTTGTAAAAGTCCGAATTGATGTTCTCGCATTGCTGAGAACCTTTTTCTTCATTCATTATTGCTAAAACCAAATAACAAATATCCTGCTCGTTTCCTGATTTCTGAACGCAGACTATATCTGGAACATCTGCGTTCTTTAATTCTGAAACAATATCTTTTGTTGTTTTTAATGTTGTATTATAAAATTCGAGACAGTATGTTATTAAAATCAATAATGAAACGATTATAAAAATAGAGATAATATAAACAAAAACTTTGTCTTTTGCTTTCGTTTCTTTGTTTAGATGTTTTGTTTTGAAATATTTCTTTTCAGAATAAACGTACCACACAATAAGCCCGTTTAATAAAATAATAATGAAGGATGATGCAATCAATACTTTCTTCAGTATATCAAATTCTGAATTAAATTTAATTAAAGAAATAACTGCATTCAAAATTCCGAAAGAAAACCACGCAAGAGAAATATAAAACACCCAGAACTCTCGTTTTACCAAACCATATAGAATTGAAAATAAAAGTCCTAATGAGATTAATTCAATCACTAATGCGATATTTCCAGAAAGCAAAACTCCAAAAACGACAGAAATTGGTTTCTTTGCGGCAAATAAAAAGTAAAGTAAATAGAGCAAAGTTATGAAACCCGTATAAGCAATAAGAACCTTGATTCCGGGCGGTAAATTTTTCCAATGAAGAGGGTCGTAATGAGAACTAGGTCTATGTACCCCCCTCTTCTTTAGCATATGTTAAAAAATGGATATTTGTCTTTAAAAAGATTTTGGTTTATAGAGCTCATAATGGCTGTTTAAGGGTGTTTAAGGTAATCAATACATTTATATATTTCAACGCTATAGCTATAACTATGGCAACAACAGTGCAACTTGAAGAAACAACAAAACAACTTCTCGATACATTGAAGATTAAAGAGAGGAAAAAAACCTACAACGAATTAATCAGACATCTTGCAGAAACACATACACATGTTAAAGATATGTTTGGATCTGCGAGAGGAAAACTAAAGCCATTTACAAAAGAGGATAAGTTAGAATTACATGAATTATGATTATGTTTTAGATAGCTTTGCATGGATGGAATTATTTTTAGGTACAGAAAAAGGAAAAATCGTAGGCGAACTAATAGATAAAAAAGATGTTGCTATTCCCATAATTGCGCTAGCGGAATTATCTGATAAATTTGACAGAGAACATCAGAATTTCGAACCGTCATTTCTATTCATACAACAAAAAGCTACTATCTTGCCATTAACTATCGATATAGCACTAAAGGCCGGAAAATTAAAAAATGAATTAAGGAAAATTGCAAGGAATATAAGTCTTGCTGATTGCCTTGGTTTGCAGATAGCAAAATCGGTTGGTGCAACATTCGTCACAGGAGATCCTGATTTTAAAGATGTTAAAGGCGTGATGTTTTTATGAAACGACATAAAAAAATAAAATTTGTAGGTGCAAGATTAGCGCCAGAGATAATTAAGATGATTGATCAGACGGCAAAAGAAGGGAGAATAGATAGAAGTGCCGCTTTAAAAGAGCTTGTGCAATATGGAAGACAGAAATTACTTGAGAAAAATGCAATAGAGTTTTATCGCGAAGGAAAAATATCTGTCGATAAAGCAGCAGATATGCTCTCCATTACAGTTTCTGAAACAATGAAGCTATTGTCTAACGCGGGAATAAGATCGGAAGAGACTTTAGAGGAATACAAAGAAGGATTAAAATTATTATTGGGAGCATGAATATGAACAAGGTTCCTATGAGAAAAATAACCATAAGCATTGAAGCTTACAATCTCTTGAACAAGTTTAGACGAGATAATGAGACATTTAGTGATGCAATTATAAGATTATGCGAAAGAGCTGAATTTATCAGGAAATTACAAGCTCGCGAGAATCTTTATCCTGCAATTGTGAAATAAAAATTCTCGAAAT
>JBBSYT010000028.1:0-2067 GCA_038045085.1 Nanobdellota archaeon | reverse complement strand
TGCATTCCAGCGTTTTCTATAATTTACTTTTGATAAGTTCGGCTTGTGATGACTTGATTTAATCATGACATTAGAACTCTTGCTGAGATTTTATTAAGTTGTCAGTAGAGCTCTATGTCATATATCTAACTTAAGAGTAACATCTGCTTCCACTTTCATTGTCTCAGTCGCTTTTCCAATAATCTGATCAAATGTATAATGCCGAGCTTTATAATTAGTCATAGAATCTTTCTCTTGAGCTTCTAGCAATTTATTCCATCTAGCAATAAAATGATTCTCAAAAGAAGCTCTGAGTTTTTCTCTTTGAAGAGTGTTTTTTGAAACAGAACCAACTGGTCTGCCTCCGAGTTTTCCATTTTCAATTGCTGTGATTCCAGGCATACGAATCGAATTAACCGATGATTGTATTATAACACATCTAAATAAAAAAATACACCCTATGTTGAGTATATTCTGTAAAAATCAAAATATACAGATTTTTTTTCCTTCTTCCAATTCATCACTTCTTCTATTGGAACTTTTTGTTTTTCTGTGTATATCTTAAAAATATTGCATCCGTCTCTTCCACATTCTACGAGATGCAAAGAGTTGTCTATATTTTTAAGATATTTTGACATCTCGTTATTTTTTTCCTGCAAGAGTATTATCTTATAGCTCTATACCTAAACAGATCTTTGCTTTTTCTATTTAGATGATAGAGATTCAACAGAACACTTTTTCTGCAAAAAGTATAGTTCTGTATTGCTCTGCGTGAAAGAGCTATAAAACAACCCTCTTGTTATTTTTTTTTCAAACTACTAACTAATAATATACTATGAGTGTTTCTTGTTACACGGACTTTTTTCCCTGTTATGTACAGTTTAGAAAAAAAGTTATGTAGTAATACTTGCAAGCTGGGCTGAGCGTCAACTTATCATACGCCATTCCTGCTATTTCTAGCACTCTGCGGTCGGGGACATCAAGTCGTCAGATGGTTTTAACCCCTCATCTTTCCTTCTCATATCATTGTTATTTAGTTCTACTCATATAACAACGATATGACTGAGAATTTTATTTGCCCGTACTTCCGTTTTCTAGAAAAAAATCTAGCACGGTCAGCGGCACTGAGCGTATTATTGTATTACATTGTCTGAAACTATTCTTATTATAAATCTATTCAAAAAAGATGTACATAGCCATATATCAGAAAACTGTGTTTTTTATGCAAAAGTGTTAATAACTCTAAAGTCGTGTACATTTGTCTTACTTTGTATTGTAATATACGTTATTTTATTAAGGAATATGCAGATTGTCAAAATGCCCATAAATGTGTCTACTATGTACAAACTCTGACATATATAGTAATATACATATATACACAGTACATTGACAAACAAATAAGATGCATCATCAAAGATATTATCTCGATAGAGTTTATCACTCTTATTGATGACAAAACACAATTGGGAATTTAAATTCAGCCGCTTATCTGAAGATCATCTTCAAGAACTCCATACATACAGGTGTAAAGATTGTGAAAAGATCGAAACTCGTGTTGTTGAATTAGATGCTGGAGATCGAGTTGATGAAGAGTATCAGAAAGAGAAAGATTCTATCGCAATATCTGACGAAATATGAAAACTCTATCAAGAGAAAAAATTGCATTTTATATGAAAGCAATTCAGAAATTGTCGGAAATACAAGAAGACTTAATGAAAGAAGCT
This sequence comes from Nanobdellota archaeon, assembly GCA_038045085.1. Taxonomy (GTDB): domain Archaea; phylum Nanobdellota; class Nanobdellia; order Woesearchaeales; family UBA10107; genus UBA10107. The sequence continues at coordinate 364 of JBBSYT010000028.1, read as the reverse complement.
GAAAGTTCAGAAGAAACACTACATGCAAATGAAATATTGAAAAACATCATAAAAATGCAACAATATATTATAGACAACTCTTAATTTTCTTGTGAACTCTAGAAGAGGTAGTATCTTTACTGATGGATCTTATTGAGATTCAGACAACGAGGCAGGGGTCAGGCACAAACAACCGTGATGGCCCCAAGACCCCTTCCTCTAAATAGGTTCGTTTACAACTGAAGGGGAATAACTGAAAAACTATGCAACCAATTCTCATTAAACTTGAGAAGCTCGTTAAGAGCAAAAAAGCCATTCTCATAAACAATAAGTTCATAAAAAGAACTCTTGGCTTCGATGACATGCGCGGTTTTATTCAAGAGAT
>JBBSYT010000027.1:0-4764 GCA_038045085.1 Nanobdellota archaeon | reverse complement strand
ATATTAGCAGTAACCTTTATAAATGACCCATAATGTTCAAGAAGTATATGGCTAAACAGACGGTTGAAGCATTAATACCTGGCGGAAAAGCAAGTGCGGCCCCACCATTAGGACCAGCTTTAGGACCTACCGGACTTAATGTAGCCGAAGTTATTAAAAAAATAAATGAAAAAACAAGTGCGTTCAACGGAATGCAAGTTCCAGTAAAAGTTATATTTGATGCTTCTGATAAAACATTTGAAATCACAGTTGGAACTCCTCCAGTTTCTGCATTGTTAAAAACTGAAGGAAAATTAGAGAAGGGTTCTGGTTCAGCAAAGTTAGATAAAGTTGCTGACTTAAGAATTGAACAAATAATTAAAGTCGCAAAAATGAAGGGAGATTCTTTGGCCGGAATAAATTTAAAGAAAAAAGTTAAGGAAGTTATTGGAACTTGTGTTTCAATGGGAATTCTTGTTCAAGGATTGGATCCTAAAGATGCAATGAAGGCTGTCGATGAAGGTAAATTCGATACTGAAATAAGATTAGAAAAAACAGAACTTACTGCAGAAGAAATCAAACATATGGAATCGGAAAAAATCAGATTGGCTGCAGAAGCAGAAAAAAGACATGCAGCAGAAGGAGCTCTTGCCGCTCAAATTGTCAAAGAAATGGAAGGAAAAGCTACTGGCCTTATCAAAGCGAAGATGGTCGAATCCGGAATTTCCAAAGCTGTCATTGATAAAACTCTTGGAACAGGAAAAGCAGCAGCTGCACCTGGTTCAGCACCTGGAGCTCCACCAGCAGGCGGAAAACCTGCACCGGCTAAGAAGTAAAATCATTATCTTGCAAACGCTTCTCTGTAAACAGATTTTCCTTTTAATTCTTTGAGAAGATGGAAGAAAGTTGTTCCCATACTGTGAGAATCTACACCAAGAAATGTTGATCCTTTTGTTAGACTCTTACATGGAGTTATTCCTAGTTTTTTAGATAAACATTTATATGTACTACTTAATTCACCAACTATCGTGCCCTGTGTATCATATTCAAATGCTTTGTTATTCTCTCTTTCACTGTATTGTTTAGCTATTTCTCTTTCTACTCCTCTTGCATGTCCTTCCTCGAATATGCCGTGAGCAGTATCTCTAAGAGGAAGACTATAATCTGGGTTTCTTAAACAGCTAATCTTTCTTCTTTGAATATGATGTGCATATTCATGTGCTAAAACTGGAATTGCTTTGCAACGTTTAGAATCGAAATGGGATATTCTTATTCTAGGCTTTTTTCCAAAATAAATATAACTACCGGCCAACAAAGTTGCAGGTAAAGTCAATAAAGCTGCTAAAGGAACAGTGATTGGATCAGTTGGATCGGGCATTAATGCCAATACATCTAATGGAATTGCAGGTAATAAAGTTACCCCAATTACCGTAGTTCTCAGACCATTGTATAGTTTACTACGTGACCAACATCCCCCATTAATTAATGGATTGCCTACATTAGATACACCTAAAAAATCATCAACTTCTTTCTTAACATCAGGGAATACATTTCTTAATTCAGTTACATCTAATCTAGGACCAAAGTCTAATTTTCTACGTTCTTTTTCTCCCACTCCATATACATAAGGATAAAGTATTGCGTTTAGATTTAGCAATTTTTTACATTCCTTAGAAAGTATTTCTTCTAAAACAGGAACTTTATCATTATTCAAAAGAAAATCTTTTACTTCTGTATCTGTTGGTATTCCCTCTGAAGTTATTGAAGGCGTTTTCATCATTCCTTAACCCCCTGCCCATATATAAAGTTATCCCTGTGCGGGGACATCACATAATAAGTATAATTCTAAGTAGAAAGATATATAAAGAAGTATGTAATAAAGTAAGTATATATGAGTGAAATCAAGAGAAAACTCTACAAACGAGGCAGTTCGTACGAAACAACCATTCCTATGCCGTTATTGTTTGCTTTGGACAAATCCAAAAAACACAATGTTGTTTTCAAGTTTGACAAAGGAAAATGGTATGTTGAATTTGAGGGAAGAAAATGAAATTAATATTCCACGGAGCAGTAAGAGAAGTTGGACGTTCTTGCATAGAATTAGTCACACAACAAGCAAGATTTTTACTGGATGCGGGAATTAAGTTAGGAACTGAAACAGGATATCCTGAAGAAATAAAAAACATAAAAGAAATAACTGCAGGAATTTTGAGTCATGCTCATTTAGATCATTGTGGAGCTTGGCCTTATTTGGTAAGCAAAGGATTGAATTGCCCAATATATACAACATCGGTGACGAAAGATCTTGCAAGAATTTTAATGAAAGATTTTTACAAAGTTGAATGTTTGAATCATATTCCGCCATACAATCAAGAGAATACAGAAAAGGCGATTGAGTTAATCAACACAGTAAGATACAGAACTCCATTCGAAATAAAAGATGCGTATTTCAAATTTTTCGATGCAGGACATATTCCTGGAAGTGCTTTTATTTTAATAGAGTCAAACAATAAAAAATTAGTTTATACAGGGGATATTAATCTTATGGAGACAAGATTAATCAAGGGAGCTGATTTGAATTTAGAACCAATTGATGCAATAATAATGGAAGCAACATACGGAAATAAAGAACATCCAAACAGACAGCAAACTGAAAAAGAATTTTTATCAAAAGTTAAAGAAACGCTAAAAAGAGGGGGAAAAGTTTTCATTGCGGCATTTGCAGTCGGAAGAACGCAGGAATTAATGCTCCTTCTAAATTCAAAAAAATGGAACGTTCCGATTTATGTCGATGGAATGGGAAAAGACATGACAGAAATAATGATACATCACGATGCTGTAAAAGATAAAACAAAAATGATCGATGCAAGAAATAAAATTAAAGCGGTAAGAGGAAGAATGCAGAGAGAAGATGCACTAAAAAAACAAGGGATATTTATTTCATCTGCAGGAATGATGACCGGCGGTCCAATTATAGATTATTTAAAACAAGGACATCAAGATCCTAAAAATATATTTTTGCTAACGGGTTATGTTGACGATGGAACAAATGGAAGAATGTTGCTAGATGAAGGAACTGTTTTCATAGAAGGAAGAAAAACAAAAGTTCAGGCAGAATATGGGCAATATAACTTTTCAGCACATTCAGGAGAACGTGAGTTAAAAGAAATTGTAGAAACATTAAAACCAAAAAAGGTAATTTTAGTTCACGGAGAAAAAGAAGCAATGGAAAACCTGGCCGATTACTTAAGAAAAAAAGGAAAGGAGGTCTTCATTCCAGAATTAGGAAGCGAGATTAATATTTAATAAAAAGTTAGCACCGTCAAGCGAACAACGAGACAAAACAAGAGAGGTTTAGACACCATGAAACAATACCCGACAAGTCGTGTAAGTTGCATTTTTCTGGAGATAGAAAAATGAAACACAAATTCAAAGAATTTTTAGAAAATTTGGACTACAATCAAGTTTTAGATTTAAAAAAACAATTTAAAGAAAAAGATTCGATGATAAAAGAAGTTTTAACGAATCACATTGACGTAATTGAAAGAATAAATTCAAGAGTTTGTGCAACTTGCGGAAATCAATTAAATTCCGAAACGAAAAATTTAAGTTTGCATTTTGGCCCGGAAGATTTCAAGAAAAAAGCTTCATTCTGCGCGTTTGACTGCTTGGAGTTCTTCTTACAGCAGCTGAAATCCATTGAAATGAAGAAAGAAAAGGCAATAAGATAACTACTGGGTCGTGAGCAATAAACAATATATAGCAAAGTTACTTTTCTACGACAATGACAATGGAACGCGGAGTTATGCCGAGAATTTATTGGACTCATACTAGATCGCCTCTTCCAAGAGGAATTGTTGCAAAATCTATTCTTGAGTCATTAGATTCTATAATTGCAGAAAGTACGAAGGGAATACCTGAAGAGTCTATTGCCGAAGTAAAAGACGAATATCCTGAACATAGCATAGGCTTTGATAAAAAAGTCAACACAATCGTTCAAAATATTCTCGATAAACACAAAGGAGAACCTGTTCTTCTCATCCAGCATACCGAGGGATATTTTGGAGAAAGGGAAAACCTCTATATTGGAAAATTACACGGATTTGAGTTCAAAGAAGACGGCATACATTCGGCAAAGATACTAACAGATAAACAGTTATATGCCCAAAATGGCTGGGAGCCAAAAGAAGGTCCAATAGAGATACATGCATTATCTGGAAGGAGTAGTATTCTTGTAGGAGAAGAAATTTTGCAGTACTTCTCAGGAGAATTTTCTTCAAAAGTAGAAAAACTTCTTAACAAAGGAAAAATAAATAATTTATATTTCGATGCAATAGATTTGCTTGCTCTTCCGATTGACAAAAAAATATCTGGATTGCACGAAACATACAAATCAGAAAGAAGGACTAATTTATTGAATGAAATAGAAAATTTGAACAAGAAAAGAGAAGCTCACGATAAAAACATAAATAATTGGATGAAATCGGTAGGAAATACTGGAATAGATGAAGTTTGTGCAGTTCTCAACAGCGGACCATCGAGAGAAGAAGTAAAGCGAATTGATAGTGCAATATGTTCAATAATTGACAAATGCATGATGTTTAATCTGCACAAAGATAGTTCAATTACTTTACTAAACGGCAGAATACCGGTTCATGCAGACGAATACATAAAATCTATGTATGCTCTAGTGTATAAAGAACCTCGACAATAAAGTTAAATAACAATTTACTCGTGCAGTCGCTCAGCGCCCCGGCAAAATTATTCTATTAATAACTAAACGAA
>JBBSYT010000026.1:0-12584 GCA_038045085.1 Nanobdellota archaeon | reverse complement strand
GGGTTTATTCCAGATGAAGATGGTTCTGCCGTTGCTGGAAATTTAATAATAATAGATAAAGATCCCGAAACGGGAGAGAAAATGAGAATTGATTGTGCAAAAATGGGAACGGGCGGTTATTCAGTTCCTTCAACTGTTGAACAATTTACATTTGAAACGAGCGCTAAATTCATATTGGCAATTGAAACAGCAGGTATGTTTCAAAGATTAAATTATCACAAATTTTGGAAGAAACATAATTGCATCATAATTTCGTTAAAAGGAGTTCCTTCAAGAGCAACGAGAAGATTTATCAGAAAACTATCTGATGAAAGAAAAATGCCAGTATATGTATTTACTGATGGTGACCCCTATGGTTACTTTAACATTTATAGAACATTAAAAGTTGGTTCCGGAAATGCTGCACATATAAATAAATTCTTTTGTGTACCTCAAGCAAAATATATCGGAGTAACTCCGCAAGATATTATTGATTACAAACTTCCAACTCACCCGTTGAAAGATTTAGATATTAAAAAAATCAAAGATGTTATCAAAAATGATCCTTTCTGCAAGCATTCAAAAGAATGGCAAAAAGCATTAGAACAAATGGCAAAGATGGGCAAAAGAGTAGAGCAACAAGCCTTTTCTTCACATAGCTTGAACTTTGTTATTGATACTTATCTACCAGAGAAGATAAAGAATCAGAAGACTTGGTTGCCTTAATTCTGTAATCCTTTTGGATAGAGGCTTTAATGGGGAAAGACACACTTTCTGAGACATAACCTTTAAATATTATCATCAGGTCTAATTTTTCTATGCACCCGTAGCGCAGTCTGGATAGCGCACCGGCCTTCTAAGCCGGGGGTCGGGAGTTCAAATCTCCCCGGGTGCGCCATTTTCATGCAGGCGTAGCCAAGCAGTTAAGGCAAGAGGCTGCAACCCTCTCATCCCCGGTGCAATTCCGGGCGTCTGCTTTTTTCTGCATTTGAACCGGAGAATCCTAATTTGGTGTTTATGCTTTCGACAGCCCCTCACAAACAGTTTTCTGCATAAAGTTTAAAAAGAAAGTATGCAAAAGAGGTATTATGGCTAAAAAAGAAGGTAACTGGAAATCAATTCTGGGTGATTTAGTAAAAGGAGAACTAATTGGTAATGTTAAATCTTATGCACAAAATGCCGTAAAAGTTACCCAGCAGAAAATTAAAAGAAGAATCATTTCTTTTATCTTGATTTTATTAGGAATAGTGTTCCTTATTTTCGGAGGAACGTATTACTTGATGGATGTATTACAATATTCGAGAAGTTCAATTTATTTAGTAGTTGGTTTAGTCCTAATCTTGGTTTCGATAATTATCGCACAATCTGCGAAATTGCTGAAATACTAAAAGAGGTAACAAAATGAAAATAAACAAGAAAAAAATAATGGCACAAGTGAAGAAAGCAAAAGCTCAATTGGCTAAAGCGGAAGCTAAAGTTAAAGAAGCAAGAAGAAAGGTGGATTCAGCAGTAAGAAAACATCCGGAAAGAGCAATTGCTATTGCTGCCGCAGCCGGAGCTGTACTCGGTGCTGTTGCAGTAGCCTTAAGAAGAAGAAAATAATTCTTCTTTAAAAGGAGGGTTTAAAAGGGGTTTAAATGCCGTCAAGGAAACGTTTAAAAAACCCCGTATTTTAATACATTAGATGCAAAACTTGATTATAGAGGCTTTAATTTGGATCTTATACCTAGTAGTTCTTTACTACTCTATATTTTGGATTTTGATTGTTCTTGAAACTGGATTTGCTGAAAAAAGGTCAAAACTAAAAAAATATCCGACTTTTTCTGTCATAATTCCCTCATATAATGAAGAAGACTCAATAAATGATACGATTAAATCCTTTCTTAATCTCGATTATCCAAAAGAAAAGTTGGAAATAGTTGTTATAAATGATGGAAGCAAAGATAGAACAGGGAAAATAGTTGAGGAACTAGCAAGAGAGAATAAAGGAAGAAATATTAAGCTAATAAATCAGATTAACCAAGGAAAAGCTAAATCGTTAAACAACGGATTAAAAATAATAAATGGAGAGTTCTTTGCTTGTCTTGACGCAGATTCTATTATTAATAGTGATGCTCTCAAAAAAATGCTTGCAGTCTTTCAGGAAAATGGGAAGGAACTTGCAATAGTCACCCCATCTATGAGAATTAGAGATCCGAAAACAATTCTGCAAAAATTCCAAAGACTTGAATATCTAATGTCAGTAACTCTTGCTAGATTTAGAAGCAAACTTGACTGTGCACATGTTGCTCCCGGTCCATTCAGCGTATACAGAACGGAATACATAACTAAAATGGGTGGTTTTGATGAGAACAATCTAACAGAAGATCAGGAGATAGCATACAGAGCACAAAAGAATCACTATAAAATACTACAATGTTCGGACGCAATCGTCTACACATTATGTCCGCCGAATTTGAAAGAACTATATAAGCAAAGAAACAGGTGGTTTAAAGGAAGTCTATTCAATGTAATAAAATATAGAAGTCTTATGTTCAATAAAAATTATGCTCATTTTGGAATGCTGCAAATGCCCATGAATTTATTTACATTTTTTGCAGGAATAGCTGCAATTGTATTTTTATTCGAATTCACAATACAGCCAATCCTGAAACAAATATATAATCTTTATTTGATTGATTTTGACATACTCCCGCTATTAAGAAATATGGATATAACATTTAATCTTACTAATGTCCAGTTTGCAAAATTTTTCGTGATATCAACGGTATTCATGCTGACCATGGCTTGGTTCTATATTTCGCACTTCAGCACAAATGAAAAAGTTGCGAAACATGGCGCATTATACTTCATACCATATTTTTTAATATATTACCTATTTCTTTCGTTGATATCTGTCATCGTAGTAATAGAAGTACTTGGAGGTAAATTCCAAAAATGGTGACTAGAAATTTTGACAAGAATAAATACGTAGTTGTAGGAATCATAACCTTCTTAATATTCAGTCTTGGACTTTCGCTCGGAATAATAGTTAGTAATGCAAGAATAAGTGCTACAGAAGAAATGAGCAAATTGCAGGAACTTGATTTCAAGGAATTGCAGTTTCAATATTTATTCATGAGCACTCTTGAAAAAACGAATGCTAATTGCAATGTATTAAGAATAGCTCTAGATAAAAGCGTAAGTGATTTATCTAAATCTCTCAAACAGTTTTCTAGCTATAAAGAAAAATCAACGTCAGGAGATAGTGCGGAAGTTCAAATGGTGACAAGAAACTACCTGCTGGATAATCTAAACTATTGGATGTTTGCAAAAGAGAGTAAGAAAACATGTAAAATGGATATAGTAAACATACTTTACTTCCACTCCGAAAATAACTGTCCGAGATGCTCTGATCAAGGAGTAATACTAACATATTACAAACAATTATTGGAAGATAAGCTTCTAATATTCCCAATAAATGTTGATTTGGAAGAAACTGACCAAATAATAAAAATACTCAGGAGCAGATATAACGTAACAGAATATCCCTCAATAGTTATAGAGGATCAGACATACAAGGGAGTAATCCAGAAGGACGAGTTGGAATCATTGATATGCAGCAACTACAGAAACAATACGTTTTGCCGCAAATGAATATTAAAAACTTTCTCTACAATAAAGGAATATGGTTAATCATAAGTATTTTTGCAGCTGCAAAGATTCTTTTCTTATTTAAATTCCATTCTGTAATATGGGATGAAGCAGTCTACATTGGAATGGGAAAATATTTATGGTCTTTTGGGACTGCTGGTTTAGTTGACCTTCAACGGCCACTTTTACTTTCCTTAGTACTTGGATTTATCTGGAAAATTGGTATTAACCCGGTAATTGTTGGAGAGATTATGGGAATAATATTCTCAACCGCGCTTGTATTTATGAGTTATTTAATTGGTTTAAAATTATTTGACAGAAGAGCAGGTCTGATTGCATCAGTAATAACCGCAACACTTCCTTTGATAATTGAACATAGTTCATATATATTGACTGATATTCCATCTGTTCTGTTTGCAGTAGTTGCTTTGTATTTTGTTATTGCAAAAAGATGGAGATTAGTTGGATTATTTTCTGGAATATCGTTTTTATTTAGATTTCCGCACATTCTTGTTTTATTTGCAATAATCGGTAGCTTGATACTATCTTATTTAATTTCGAAAGACAAAAAAACTGTTAAAAATATAGGCGTGGTTATTTTATTCTTTATTTTAACAATATCACCGTGGCTAGTCTTTAATATTTTTCATTTTGATGATGAACCTATCCTCAGGGCAGCAATTATGCCACTATACGAACAAAATGAAAACATACAGGAAGTTGGAAAACACTATGATAAAAATATTTCTTTTTATACCTCAATGGTTTTTGGTCAAAATATGTTTTTGATGTTCATATTTATTTTTGTTTTCGCGTATATTAAAGAAAAATGGTACAAAAAAATTAGCTTCAATTCCGTCGTTTTGTCACTTGTAATTTATTTAATCTACTTCACATTTTTTGTGTTTAACACAGATAGGTATGCGATATCTTTTATTTCTTTTTTAATCATATTAGCGTCTATTGGAACATCTTACGCCATAAATATTTTGAAAAACAAGGCAGTTATATCGATGATCTTAATATTGTTTACAATTTCAGCAATTAACAACGTAGACGAGAGTAATAAATACTATTCGTGGAGATATTCTGAAGAGCCTGCAATATACTCCGAATACTATGAGTTTTTTGTAAATAATCAAATAAATGGCACAATATTCACAACTGACCCCGTACATGCAGCTTATTCTGAAAATAAGTTTATAGCAAACAGTTTTTTGGTAGAAGAGTCTGCAAAAAGCTATGAAAAAAATAAAAAGTTCATTACAGCATTCATATACGCCCCGAGAAGCTTCCCGTGTTTACCCGAGGATGTTGAATGTGAAAATAAAAAGAAAGATTTTTTCAATATCTTGAGCTCTGATAATGAATTGATTTTTAACAGAACATATGACGGAAATACTTACTATATATTTAAAAGCGAATGAGGAAGGTATTTAAATAGCTTTGAATTGATTAGATTTGGGGATTATGGACAACACTAAGAAAACAGCAACAAATACTATTTTAGATGAACTTCTTGATGGCGGATTCGAAAATGATGTTGTTACCACCATTTATGGCCCCGCTGGTTCCGGGAAAACAAATATTTGTGTTCTTGCTGCAATAAATGTTGCTAAGCAAGGCGGAAAGGTTATTTTTATTGACACAGAAGGAGGATTTTCAGCCGAGAGAGCTAAGCAAATATGCAAAGAAAACACTGAAAAGGTGCTAGATAAAATATTCTTTTTTAATCCTACTGATTTTAAAGAACAGCAAGATGTGTTTGAGAAAATAAAAGAAATGGTTAACGAAGATATTAAATTAATTGTTGTTGATACAATTTCTATGCTTTACAGATTGGAGAGAGGTTCAGATAATGAACCTTTTGATGCGAATTTGGTTTTAGCCAAACAAATTTCTTATCTAACACAAATTGCACGTAAAAGCAATATTCCTGTTTTAATTGCAAATCAAGTTTACGCTGACTTTGAAAATCCAAACGGAATCAAGATTGTCGGCGGAGATATTTTGAAATATGGTTCAAAATGTTTAATTGAATTGCAAGCAGGACACAATGGAGTTAGAAAGGCTACTCTAATTAAGCACAGACATTTGCCTCAATCAAAAGAACTTATATTTAGAATAGTTAATGAAGGGATTGAGAATGTTTAATCAGCTTCAGCAAAGTCTTCTAAAGTCTGCGTAAATTCTTCATTTTTCTTGATTAAGCCTTTTGCTTTCAAGTATTCTCTTGCAAGTAGCATAAAAAATAATCCTAATGACTTCTTTCCTTTGTTATTGCAAGGAACAACTAAATCAACATTATTTGATTGGTTATTAGTATCGCAAAGTGCAATAACTGGAATACCTACTCTGCTAGCATCTTCTACTGCATTCTTATCGGGCCAAGGATCTGTAACTAATACAATTTTCTTTTCCATAAAACTCTTTAAAGAAGTGTTAGTTAAAATTCCGGGCGGATATCTTCCTGCAAAAACAGTAACTCCTGTTATTTTTGCGAATGTTTTTATTGGTTTCCAACCGTTTTCTCTTCTTGAAACAACCAAAATATCTTGAGGTTCATAATGCGCCAGCATTTTTGCTGCTAAAAAAATTCTTTCATCGACTTTCTCTAGATTAAGAATGAATAAACCATCCGGTCTTATTTTATATATGAATGGCTCCATGTAAGCGGATTTGAATTTAGTTCCTATATGTATTCCTGCCTTTAGGTAAAGTTCTACAGGTACAAGCATTTCTTTATTTTCTGCCATAGTGTTTTAACAATATAGAATTAATCTATATTGTCCTTCTATCGCCCGGACAATGTGTTTAAGGTCCCTCTCGGCTACCCCTTGAACAAGGCTATAATATTTTGAGAACTGAGGTGGTTTATAAAGGTTACTGAAAAGATTTCGGCAACAATATGGAAATTTTACTTTCCTCGTTTTGCTACAAACTCCTTGACTTCCTCATATGTCATGAATTTTGGCCACAAAAGATTTCCCCATTCATCATATATTGGAAGAAGTGGTTCTGTTCTATGTCGATGAACATTTAGCATATTCATAACGACGTCATAACCATCTATGCTACGCGGGGTTCTGCTTCTTGGTTTATTAGAATTAACGATAATGCCCGTAAAAAATCTCGGCGCAATGCGATATTTGGTTATGAATCCGTACTCCGAATCCACTTTAATCTTTCCATCTTTAGAGAATTCGTAAAAAGGACCAGAATAATGATCATCATTGCTACGTGTATTTCGTGAGAAAATAAATTCGTGAGGCTTCATTTTACCGAATAGTCCACGTGTAAATTTATTTAGTTCAGCGTCACTACTCGACGGAGATGGACACAATTCTTTGAAAGTAGAAATATCAAATAAAACCGTATAACGTGTGTTGGATGGCCACCTGCTTTTTCTGATTTCAACTGGAAGATTTTCATCATTGAATTTTCTGTCACTGTGAATTTGTCTTCCAGTGATGTTAAAAAATACGAAAGGAAACTCATAGTCGTGATGCTCGAGTGGAAATATCCTACCTTCGTCAGTTATGAGGTCAGTCGAACCTACTTTTTCGAAGCGTTTTCTCAATAATAATCGTTTAGCTTGTTCTTTTAGATTCTCTAACCAATTACTCCTACTAACTACATCACTATCTGTGTCGTGCGCAAACCCGCCGAGAAGTCCACTTTTGAGTGTATCGTCTATCTTACGATATGTCAATAATGCTGAGAATGCGATTCCCGGTCTATCGATATCTTGAACATTTTTTAAGATATCCTCCGCATCGTTTAAAGAAAGTCGACCATAATAGAAATATGCCAAAAATTCGATAAGATGATGATCAATAGTTTTGTCATCCATTAATTGCTCATCAAAAGCCTTAAAAACTTCTGCGAATGTTTTTTCATCGGTTTTTCCATTTAGAAAATCGCGAATAAATGGATAGCGAAATAGTGCCTTTTTTTCTTCATTATTAAAATAATCGCTTAGCATAATTATGACTAAATAAAGATGCAGCTATATAAACATTTCTTAAGAAAATAAAAAAATAAAAGAGAATTTTACTTCTCTTCAAATGAGCTTTCTTCTCCGAATTCTTCAGAATCTTCTCCTGCGAATTGCTCCGTATCTTCTTTCTTTTCTTCCTTTTTAGGGGGTTTTGTATCTGCAGCAACCGGACCTTGAGCAGGACCTATTGATTCTGCAAAGCCGACTTTTCTTAGGACCTTAGTTATTCTTACTCTAACCAAGTCTCCCTCCTTAACGCCAGGCACAAAAAGAACAAATCCCTTCACCTTAGCTACGCCATCGCCTTTTTCTCCGACAGCCTCTATCTTTACATCTATTTCATCTCCAACGTTAACTGGCACAAAATTGCTTCTGCCGCCAAATCCGCTGTCTCTTCTTGGACGGAATCCGCCCCTATCTTCTCCATCGTCTCTATACATGTTTAACTAACTCCTGCATTTTTCAATGCATTACTTTTATTTATATTATGAGTTGTAATAAATGTTTATAAATGTTGTTAATATAAAAAGAAAAAATAAAAGTAGATTATTTCTCTACTTTCTCAATCTTTAGGTCCTTCATTCCTGACTCCTCGACAGAAAATCCACACTCGCTGTCTGGCAAATTTGGAGCATCAATGAGTTTTGCAACTCTTGTTCCTTTCTTGCCTTTTCTCAAATAGATTCTAAACGTTGATGCATGTCCAACAATATGCCCACCTATTGAAACAGTTGGGTCTCCAAAGAATTGGTCAGGTTTAGACATAACTTGGTTAGTAACATAAACGCAAGCATTATACATATCTGCTAGCTTAGACAAAGCATGCATATGTTTATTCAGCTTTTGTTGTCTGTCTGCAAGTGTTCCACGTCCAATGAATTCAGCTCTAAAGTGCGCAGTTAATGAATCGACTACAACTAATTTCAAATCGAGTCCTTCTTCTTTAACCAATTCAGGAATTTTTTCAATCAATAACATTTGGTGGTCTGAATTGTAAGCTTTTGCAACTCTAATTTGTTTCAAAACCTTAACAGGATCTAAACCAACTCCATTAGCTAATTGAATAATTCTTTCAGGTCTGAAAGTTTTTTCAGTATCAACATATATTATCGTTGATTTTGGGAATGCTTTAATAGTGTTAACTGCTAAAACATGTCCAATCTGAGTTTTTCCTGAACCGAATTCACCAAAACATTCAGTTATGGCACCAGTTTCAAAACCGCCGTCCATCATAGTATCAAATGCTTTTGAGCAAGTTGTTATCTTAATAACCTTTTCCCTTCTTTTTAATACTTCATTGCCTGTTTCGAATCCCATTTCAAGCATATCTCTTGCAGAATTAATCATTTTTCTTGCAACAGCTTCAGAAACTCCCGATGCATTGATTAATTCACCGGGTGTTGCAACTGCAATTGCCATCGGATTATCAAATCCGACTGATCTTAATTTTTCAGCTGTAGCCGCTCCTACACCAGGAAGGTCTTCGATATTCAAATCTTCTTTAGTTTTTTTCTTTGCCTTTTCTTTAGGCTGTTCAATCTCTTCCATTTCACCCAACATAAGGTTATCTTCATTTATTAATACTTCTGTTTCCATTTTTTTTACCTCTTTTTTAAATAAGAAGAAAGTGGCTTTAAGCCACAATCTCTTCAACGAATTCTGAATCCTGTCCTTTAAGGACAAGGTATTCAAAAGCTTTGTTCAAAGCCAATGCAGCTTTTGGTAAATCATTTATTCTTAAATTAGAAGTCGATTTCCATTCACCGTTTTTGTCAGTATATCTTCTTTGAAGATTTACTGTTCTAAACTCTGTTTTTTTGCCGTCTTTGACAGCATCATTTTTCCAAACAGCAGCTTGTATAGCACCTGTTGAAAATACCTTTTCTGGTCTATTTTCCATTTTTCTTACTCCTTGCTCACAATCAAGGCTTTGCATGACTGCGCTTAATTTCTTAAGTTCGCGTTTTGTTTCATTGGAGTTTTTAACGACAATGACATTCTTACGGTGTTGCCGGAAGTTGCTTCATTGAAGTTTTTTCAAACTTGGGTCGGCACAGATATGGCGTGATTGCCGTGAATTTGGCCGGGTTTCCAAGCATTGAGCATAATGCCCGCAATTGCGGGATAAGAATATTAAAACAAACTTTGTTTAAATAGCTCACGCGCGGTTGTCCAGTGGAAAGTGTTGAAGGGATAATCCCGCAAACATAGAAATTCGAGCAATAGAACGTCTAATAACCGTTTTACGGCATAATCACGAATTCAGGAGGTAATATGCCGAAACAAAGAATAGGACTACAAAGATAATGTTCTCTAAAATTCCTCCCGTTTTAATAAATCCGCTAATTCTGAATTGAGAAATTGGGTGCAAAGGTCTAATTCCTTCTTTGGTAATTGCATCACCAAGCAAATGGGATTTGTATCCTATTAAGATAGGAAGTGCAAATGCATAATATTCTAATTTGTAAAGAATAAGAGAAATAACTGGAAGAACTAACAAACTGTGGGTAAACCCCCTATGAGAAAATAAATAAGAAAATGGTTTGAAAATTCTTCCTATTTTAGATTTTGGATGATCAATATCAGGAAAAATGCCAGCAATCAAAACAAAAACTATAAACAAAATTTGATTTGAAATGCTAAACATTTTTATTCCAATTATGCCAAAAAGAAATGCAAGCATTAAATGTGTATAAAAAAGCACTATTCTATCCTCTTTAATTCTTCATCAGGACTCGGGTTTGGAAAAACTAATTGAGAAATAAATTCCAGTCTGTCAAACATTGTGTTTTTAGCTGCCCTCCCGACGACCTTAACGATTTCCCCCAGTAAATCGTTTTTTAATTTTTCTGTTTGTTCCGGACTCTCTCTAAGAGATATAAATTCTTCCTCTTTCTTTCCTGTCAAATTTTCAGCTTGATTCTTGAAAAATACCGCTCTTATTGTTCCAGAACCATCATCAATTATCAAATTCATCACATAAGAATATTTTGGAGTTACTTTACCGTGCTCTTCGCATACATAATCAGATGTGCCCGTAATTCTTGCTCTTTTATTACAAGTAGGGCAAACTTCAAAATATCTTGGTTCAAAAGTTTGGACAATAGTTCCTAAAATTTCAACTCCGTTATCATTTTCTTTAAGTTCCTCTATTTTTCTTCTAGTTCTTGATGGAAGAGTTACTTTTACTTCACCTATAACTTCCCCGGGAGGATTTATTTCTAATTTTGAGCTGTCATTCAAATGAACTTCTTTTTGATTATTATTTTCTTTTACATATGCATTTTCAATTCTTAAAATGTCTCCTTCTTTTACAGTTTCAATTTTGTCAACTTGGTCATTCCAAAGAACAACCCTAACTGTTCCAGTTTCGTCACCGACAACTAATGACCTGACCTGTCCTTTTCTTGCTCCTTTATCAAATTTGACTAAATCAAAGATTTTTTGAACTTTTCCAACAAATTCGACAGAACGCATACCAGGAATTAATTTATTAGCAACGACTTTTCCAGTATCTTGTTCAACAACCTTGACTCCCAATTCATTCGCGATTATATGTGCCGCTCCATCTTTTGAGACCAAACCTGAGAGCTGACTCATTTTTTCTTCTATTTTTTCATTCAATTCTGATTCAGAAATACCGGTATCTTGTCTTATCTTAGCTACGATATCTTCGTAAGGAACTTTAATCATCTAAACACCCTAAAATTTGACTGGAAAGCTGATTTAAATACTTTGCCGTTCAGCAAAGTTTGTACTAATATGCCGGACGTTAGTTTTAGTTTTCAATCTTCACTAGATTTTGACAAAAATAATGCTTTTTTCAGAATATGTTTTGGAATTTAATTCAACTTTCCCCGTCTCATCTACTGCAATTGTAACAAGGCAATAACCTTGTCCAGCTTTTGGAAGTTCTAATGTTCCTTTATTTGGTGAAGAAGATATATCAAACTGTACTGTCTTTCTGTAATTTGGATTAGAAGCTATTGCTTTAGCAGATGTTACGTCACAAGCGTTAGAATTATCCGCTTCCCTTAGATAAACTGTATATCCCGCCAAATCTTTCAGTTCAGAACCATCCTCATTTATGATTGGTGGGGTTATTGAAAGACTTACTGAAGGCAGCGGGGAGGAAGTCTTAACAAATTCTATTTTTTCGGCTGAAGAAGGATATAAGTCATCTTCCGATTTAAAGGAAATTGCAGTTACAGCAAGATTTTCATTCCCACTTGTATCAATAGGAGTTACGGCAAAATAATATATAACGTTATCTTCTGAAACATTAATTGTTGTTTCGATTTTTGAACCAGTATGTTTTACTGATTTTAAGAACTTTATTCTGTTTTCTTCTGTTCTTTCTTCTTTTATATTAGTGAAGTCTTGCGTTGAATAATAAACATTATAACTACCCATATCAGGTTCTGCATTGGCATTAAAACTCACGGTTAGATTCTTTTCTTGCTTTAATGTATCGGTAATAATTATTCCTTCAACTGGGTTTGGAAAAACAGTATCTCCTAAGAAATATGCTATTTTGTACAAGAATGGTTCTTTTTTACCATTTACGTTCATAAAGGCATATTTGGATTCTGCACAAACAAGAAGTAATTTGCTATCTGGTGCTTTTTGCCCGCATTGGAATGTAAATTTGAAATCTCCAGTTATTTGTTTAACGCTCAATATTTTAGTTACACATTCTTCGTATTTATCTCCCAATTTACAGCCTTGCGAAACTTTTTCTGAAATTCTTTGCATACTCTCGTTGATTTGTTGATATTCATTAAATGAATAATTCACAGTTGCATTAAAATTAGTATCAAAAGAGTAAACTGCAGCAGAATAAGCCGAACTAGTCGGAGAATCTCCACAACCCCCTATGCCGTCGCCATCGTGACAGCTTTTTCCTTTAAAATCTGAAAATGGTTTTTGAGGAAGATAACATAATGGGTTTCTTTCATAACTTCCCTTGCCG
>JBBSYT010000025.1:0-14810 GCA_038045085.1 Nanobdellota archaeon | reverse complement strand
GGACAAAGATCTAACTGCCCTATCCTGTCCTCTAATATCCTTCAATAAAATTGGGGAATATTTTTCAATAAATAATTTTTTCATGATAATCAACCATTAAGTCTGAACATTTCTGAACATTCAGATTTCTGTTCTGGAGTCCATAATTGAGTGCAGACCTCCCTCTCGTTAAATTTGGACAAATCCATTCTTCGATAGCAATCTGATCTTGTTTCAGCATAAATTATGCCCGCACAAATTACTGGATCTTTCTTTGAAACCGCAGCGGAATAATAACACGAATCTCTCCAAGCATCAACAGTAAGTTTAACACAGATGTTTGGATTTTTAGTTGCTCCAGCAACCTCTGCATAGCATTTTATCTTTAAATCGAAGTCTGCAAATTGATCACAAATTGAAACATCTTTTTTAATAGTTAATACATCAGTCAAACAAACGTCTCTTGCTCCGGAATCGGCAATAGTTGAACAATTAACCTGAACAATGTTGACCATTGCTTTTCCTTGATTATTAAAAATCGGGCTTGATGATTGTTCTGTTTGCGTACAACTAATGAGAACAAATAATAAAGCAACCATGAAACATATAAAATACCCCCTCATAAAATATCAATAAGATATATGCTATATTTAAGCATTATCATTCCTGAAGACGGAACATCATGTTACTTCTTTTTTGCCCCAAAGCTCATCAAGTATTCCATCTAATTTAAATTTGTCTTTTTTTGATATCTTTCCACGATAAACAATGTCGACTTTTCTCCTAGAATCATAGGCCTTGATTATCCCTATGCTTACGCACAATCCAGCATGCACAAATTTGTCTGCCTCGAATATAATTTCGCCGTTTCTTTTTACAAGATACGAATACGAATTTTTCTTTCTAAATATAATTTCGTAGTGATGCATGACGAATTTAGTTTTAGGCCATTTATATGTTTTTCCATTAAAATGGCTCTGTCCTAAGAGTAGTTTTTGCCATCAATATGCGAAGTTCTATCATAATACATAATTGTCGGGCGATGGCACAACTAAGAGATTCGGGACAGAGCCCATTAAAAGAACCCATCCAACCCTTTCTGACTATGCCCCTTCATTAAATCGCCAAAGCTAGAACCATAGAAGCTCAAAACTGTATCTGCCAAAGGTTCAATTTGCTTTTCAATATAATATTCATAATCAATTTTATGTCCCTTCATCAATTCAACTGGATATGGTTCATTTCCTTCAGCAATATAATATTCAATTACGCTGCTTGTTATCTTTTTTAATTTTCTTGCAGCCCTAACATGGGGCGGTGTTATTTTTGTATATAATTCGAGTTCTTTCCTTATCGATTTTCTTATAACTAACTTATCATCCATTTTACCGGCTTTTATATCCTTAACATACTCCCTGATATATTTTTTAATCTCATCTTCCTTTCCATGAAAAATCATATCGAGAAGAGTATATTGGAATTCTTTTGCAGCATCACACCAATCTCCCCTTACAAATTCCATTCCCGTAACATCAATTTCCTCCTTTCCATCTTTAACTCTTAATCCGGCATATCTTTTTTTGGAGCCAGTTTCAGAACCTCTGGTTTTTGGCATCATAAATCTTCTAAAAACCTTGTCAAACTGCAGTTCCATAAATGACTCTCTTTCATAAGTATCTTTGATGTATGTTTTCAAAAAAAGGTTTATATCGCCAACTAACTTCCTTCCTATTTTCTCAGATTCTTCAAGGGAATTTGCAGTTGGGAGGATGAATAAAGAATCAGTATCGCCATATATGACTTTATACCCCGCTTCTTTTATTCTGTCTGCACAAAACTTTATCATAAACTGCCCAGTATGTGTTATTGCATTAGCGATATCTAATGAATAATATCTTGAAGCGGGATTTGCTAACGCTCCAAACATTGAATTCATAAGAATTTTTAAAGCATTGCTTGCAGTTGTATCTTTTTTCTTTTTGGCAATATCTCTTTGATTCCAAACTTCTTCAATTATTTGCGGCAAGAATCCAAAATCATTCCTAAAAACCGCTCCGTTGATACATTTAATGTATTTTTTATTATCCAAATCTTTTTCAGGTTTTTCTATAAATGAGTATGGATCTATGTTAAATGTTATTATTAATGAGGGATACAGGCTCTTGAAATCCAGAACAACAACAAAATCATAAATTCCAGGAGTAGATTCCATTACAAATCCTCCTTTAATTCTTTCTTCGTCTCTATTTATCTCTCCAAGAGAATTAGCAACTATGTTGTGTTTGTAAAGAGTTCTCAAATACAAAGAATCCAAGGAAGCAACAGAAGCATTTACTCTATCTAATGACATTCCAGTGAGATATGAACGCAAGGAAGTTAAATTAATTAAATCTAGTTTTGTTAAAATATCAAAAACTAACTTTGAATCTGATAAGTTGTAATCAACTAACTTCTGAGGATTGTGATTATAGGCCTCAATAATATCATCCACTTTATGTTCATGACCAATTAATTTTCTTTCTCCCAATACTTCTTTTGCAGCAGTGTCTAATCGATAGTCCTGGAACTTTATGAAAGCTCCTTTCAAAAGCTGAATCCCATCTAAAATCTGACGTCCCGGAAAATCTGCTTTTGAATCCTTGAAGAATGATTCTTCTATTCTTAATTTGCAAGGCCAATCCGCCCTCCCGAGTTTAAATTCTATTTTATGATAATCGAATTTTTCCTTTAAATAATCCAGATCAAAATCAATAATATTCCAGCCAATAATAATATCTGGGTCTAAATCTATTATTTTTTGTCTAAACGCCTGCAACAAAGATTTTTCATCTCCGAAAGAAACTGCGTCATCCAGATTTTTGTCGCTGACAATGAATACTTTCTTGTATGTTCCATCATACATGGAAATGGAATATAGTTTCTTACTCGGATCTGCGTCTTCCGCCTCAAGATCGATAGAAAGTACTTTTAAATTTGGATTAAACTCTGCCGGAATTAATTTTGGATTTTCATAAATTCTGTCAACATAATTTGCTTTTTTAAATTCTCCTTCAATTTCCATGGAAGCGGTAATGTTGTGGTCGATGAGAAATCTGTTTGTAAAAAGTACATCTGACTCGTATGTCTTGATTTTCCGATTTTCAAGAAAAACTCGCTTATCCTTTAAATCGGATGGAAGCTTAAATATTACTTTCGTTAATTTATCCCCCTTAAAATTATGCTTATTTGTTTCGTCAAATTCAACATTAAGAATTTCCTTTGCCGCCTTTTGATCTTCTGTTTTTATGTAGAAATATGGCTTATATTCACTTATTGTGAGAAAACTTTCCCCATTTTCAAGTCTTCCAAATAAATAGATTAGAGCCTTGTCTTTATTATCAGATATTCTATATGTTGGATAAACTATAAACCCCCGCATGAATAATAAAATAAGTGCAGATTTAATAAACCTTAGCCTTTGAAAACGTGGGTTTAAAGGCTTGTTAAGGGTAAAGTTTAAATAAACCCCAAAACCAACAAAATCTATGGGAGATAAGTACGATTTCAAACAGGAAGAACCTAAATGGCTTAGATTTTGGGAGGCTCAAAACCTTTACAAATTTGACGAAAAATCTAAGAAAAAAGTATATTCCATAGACACTCCTCCGCCATACAAATCAGGACACATTCATTTGGGTCATGCATTTAGCTATTCTCAGCAGGATTTTATTGTAAGATTTAAGCGAATGCGAGGATTTAATGTTTTTTACCCGTGGGGGACTGATGATAACGGACTTCCAACTGAAAGATTTGTTGAAAAAAAGTTTAATGTTAAATCTACAAGTATGTCAAGACATGATTTTATCGCTCTTTGCAAAAAAACTGTTGATGAGATGGATGAAGAATTTACATTCGGTTGGAGAAGATTGGGTGTTTCTGCTTATTTCAAGAAAAGTTACTCAACCATAGATGAATGGTGCAGAAAAACTTCACAAAGATCATTTGTTGATTTGGTCAATAAAAAACTGGCATATCAGCTTGAAGCACCAACTATGTGGTGTGTCCATTGTCAAACAGCTCTTGCACAGGCAGAATTGGAAGACAAAGAACTAGATTCTACATTTAACGATGTGCAGTTTGAATTGGAAAATAAAGAAAAGATAACAATTGCAACAACCCGCCCCGAATTAATTCCGGCGTGTGTATTTATTTATGTTCATCCAGAAGATGCTAGATACAAAAAGTTAGTTGGAAAGAAAGCCATTGTTCCTCTATTTAAGCATAAAGTTCCTATTTTCGCAGATGAATCTGCAAATCCTGAGAAAGGGTCAGGAATTCTGATGGTTTGCTCGTATGGAGACAAATATGATGCAGAAGCTGTGAAGAAAAGAAAAATTGAACCGCGTCTTGTACTTACAAGAGACGGAAAAATGAATAAACTTGCGGGAAAATACGAAGGATTAAAGATAAAAGAAGCAAGAAATCAAATTTTGAATGATTTAGAAGCAGAAAGGTTGCTTTTGAACAAAAAACAGATTAAACATGCAGTTAATGTTCATGAAAGATGCGGAACAGAAATAGAATTTCTAACAACAAAGCAATGGTTTATCAAACTTCTTGAAAATAAACAAAAATTCATAGATTCTGGAAGAAAAATTAACTGGTATCCCGAATTTATGCGTTCAAGATATGAAAAATGGGTTGAAGGGCTTGGATGGGACTGGTGTATTTCAAGACAAAGACACTACGGAGTTCCCATTCCTGTTTGGTACTGTAAAAAATGCGGAGAATTAAAACTTCCAAATGATGAACAGCTTCCAATAGATCCAAAAGAAGACAAGCCAAAAACTAAATGTAAATGCGGTTCTGATAATTTTGAGGGGGAGCAGGATGTATTTGATACCTGGGCAACTTCATCTTTGACGCCACAGATAATATCCAAGTGGAAAGAGAATGATTCATTTTTCAAAAAAACATATCCTAATGATTTAAGACCTCAAGCACACGATATAATCAGAACATGGGCATTCTATACGATTGTTAAATCTCTGTATCACGATAATTCAATTCCTTGGAAAAACATAATTGTGAGCGGTTATTTATTGGCTGGAAAAGAAAAAATGTCTAAATCAAAGGGAAATGTTATCAATCCATTAGAAACAATAGATAAATTCGGTTCTGACGCGCTAAGATTTTGGGCAGCAGGTGCAAAGTTAGGAGGAGATTTATCATATCAAGAGAAAGATTTAGTAACTGGGCAAAAAACTGTAACTAAACTTTGGAATGCTGCAAGATTTGCATTAATGCAGCTTGAAGATTATGATAATAAAAAAGAAGGAGTGAATGTAATTGATAAGTGGATGTTAACGAAATTAAACAAACTGATTAAAAATGCAACAGACTCATTTGAAAACTATGAATATGCAAAAGCAAGAGCGGATATTGACCAGTTCTTTTGGCATGATTTATGCGATAATTATCTTGAAATAATAAAAGACAGAATTTACAATCCGCAGAATTACAAAGAAGGAAAAACTGGGGCTCAGTATGCGCTGCATAAGTCAATTTTGGCAGTATTGAAAATGTTCGCCCCAATAATGCCATACATTACCGAGGAAGTTTATCACTTGAAGTTTGACAAAGAAGAAAACTGCAAATCAATTCATATTTCTGCGTGGCCGGAATTTGACAAAAAGGAGATTGATGAAGAAGCTGAAAAAGCAGGAGATTTGGCTGTAGAAATAATTTCTGCCGTTAGAAAATTTAAAGCTGAAAAAAACTTGTCATTGAAAACTGAAATTAAAAATTTAACAATAGAAACAAAAGACAGAAGATTAATTGAAACAGTATTGAACGATATTAAAGCTGCGACAAGAGCTTTTGGTATAGGCTTCGGAAAAGCCAATACTCAAGTCACCCCAGACTTAAAAATAAGCATAGAATTAGCATAAATTTAAATAGAACTTAACAAGTGAAGTAACAATGAAAAAAGAAACTAAACATATAAGTTTGAGTTATATAACTCCATCAGGAGAGCGTGTTGCTTATCGTTTTCTGGAAAATTCTCCAATATACCATATGGTTAGAGACATTCTTAAGGAAATGCTG
The DNA here is from genome assembly GCA_038045085.1 of Nanobdellota archaeon. Lineage (GTDB taxonomy): Archaea > Nanobdellota > Nanobdellia > Woesearchaeales > UBA10107 > UBA10107. Next base: position 8,744 of record JBBSYT010000025.1, on the reverse strand, counting down.
ACGGAAAAAGGTTTGCCGGAAACATCTGCCAACCCAAAAACTGGAAACATACCAAATGTAATGTTTAGCGCAGATGAAAGCCACATGCATAAAGATCTTACAGACTTACTTTTAATGGATAGCGCTTTGCTAATTGACGAAGGAACAGAAAAACTGGGAAATAACAAGACAAAAGTATATTCAGTGCATAATTATGGAACTAGATTTAACGAACAAATAAGGAATAGCAAGCAAATTTTATCAGGTATTGAAGTTTTGAAATTATTCGCAAGATATAACTCGCCATCTCATTCAGTTCTTACTGGACGGCTGGAACAAATGGTCAGAGGCGGCTTCATACAGCCGGAATCTGTCGTAGATGCACAGGAATATAGAAACTAAACATTCTTTACTTTCATTCCCTCTCTTCTATCCTCTATAAAATACCCCTTCTTCTTTATTTCATCCCTAATCTTATCTGCCAGCTTGAAATCTTTATTTTTTCTTGCTTCTTCTCTTCTGTTGATTAACTCCTGAATTTCCTTAAGAACTTCAACTTTTTCTTCTTTTACTTTATTCAAACTTAATCCGAACACCTTGTCAAAATCAAACAGCATTTCTATTTTTTGCTTGCTTCCCAAATCTTCATCTTTCAACATCTCCCAAGAAATTCCTATGGCTTTAGGAATATTTAAGTCATCATCGATTGCTTCCAAGAATTGCTCTTTATAATCGGATTTAGACTCCTTTGATGTTCTCTCTTTCTTTAACTCAAGAATTTTATTCTTTAAATGTTCAAATGCATTTTTTGCTGAATTTAATGATTCAATTGAAAATTCTAAAGGCTTTCTGTAATGAGTTAAGAGACACATATATCTGAAGTCTAGAGGATTGTATGTTAGTTCTTCTAATTCAGTTATGGTATATAATCCCCCCTTTGACTTTGAAACTTTTTCTCCCCTGAACATTAAGAAAGCACCATGCATCCAGAATTTTACCCAAGGGATTTTATTAAATGCAGATTCGGATTGAGCTATTTCATTTGTGTGATGGATTGGAATATGGTCTTCTCCGCCCGTATGGATATCAAATTGCTGTCCTAAATATTTTGAAGACATTGCCGAACATTCAATATGCCATCCCGGATAGCCAACGCCCCATAGACTTTCCCATTCTTGCTGCCTTTTGCCCGGTTTTTCTGAAAATTTCCATAACGCAAAATCAGTTTTATTCTTTTTTTCTCCTTGTTCGATTCTTTTTCCAGATTCTAATCCTTCAATGTTGAGTAAAGCTAATTTTCCGTAATCTTTGAATTTAGAAGTATCAAAATAAATACCATCTTCTGTTTTGTATGTAAAACCTTTCTGTTCTAATGTTTTTACCAACTCTATTTGTTCTTTAATGTGTTCTGTTGCTTTACATCTTGTATTTGGTTCTAAAATATTGAGTTTCTTGCAGTCTTCTTCGAATACTTTTGCGTAATAATCTGCGATTTCTTTTGCAGTCTTGTGCTCTTTTTTAGCAGCAACTTCCATTTTGTCTTCTCCTTCATCCGCATCAGAAGTCAAATGACCTACATCAGTGTAATTCATTACTTGATTTACTTTAAATCCATTGTAAATTAAAACTCTTTTAAGAATATCTGCAAAAATATAGCTTCTTAAATTCCCAATGTGCTGATACCAATAAACAGTAGGACCACAAGAATACATTCCGACTTGTTTATCTTTTAATGATTTAAACTCTTCTAATTTTCGTCCTAATGTATTGAATAAATTTAGTGTCATTTCTTCTTAACCACAAACATCGCATGGTCTCTTTCAAAAGGTTCAAGCGAACGGTAATCAACTATCGTAACTACTTTTTCTAATATTTGTTTTACTTCCTTGAATATAACTTCAGGATATTTAGAAACATCAATTGATTTGGCTTTTACAGTTAATAAACCAAATCCGCCCGGTTTTAAGAAGAAATCTACATTTTTTAAAAAGATTCCAACTTGATCTCTCTGCGCAACATCTTGAAATACGACATCAACATCTCCAACATATTTCTTATAACTTTCTGGTTGTTTTGCATCTCCAAAGATAGGAAGCATATTTTTTCTTTTTTCAACTACAAACATGAAATTTCTCATAACTCTTGGAGCAAAATCCAACCCGTAAACAAATCCATCATTACCGACAATATCTGAAACATGGCTTGCTGTGGTTCCTGTTGAACAGCCCAAGTATAGAACTTTTGAACCTGGTTTTATTCCAATTTGGGAAATTCCCTTCATTATTGCTGCACCAAGTTTTGATTTTTTCGCATCCCAAATTCTGTACAAGTCATGTCCTACCCTTATGAATTTTTCTCCATAAACTGGATCAGGAACTAAAGCTTTCGTAGCTAACTGTAAACGTCTGCCCTTATCTACAAATACTCCCTTTAACTGTTGGTGTGGCATCATTTTGAAAGCTCCCTACACCTTTTATCTAATTCTTCTGCTAACATGTTTCCTACAAATTTACCTTTGAAGTAATCAACTTTTGCGGCGATTGATATCTTATCACCTAATGCTCTTGCCATTTTTCCTTTGTTACCATATTTAACTTTTGAAACTAATGCGTGTTCGTGCAATATTCCAAATTTCGGAGGATTATTTGATCTGTTTTTTAAATGTCTGAACAAAGCATTTTCAGCGCCCAGAATTTGAATTGTTGATGCTGGAAATTTTGAAAGTCTTGCCAAAGAACCTGCTAAAGCCATTAATTTTGCTCCAATTAGAACGCCAGCCGTTGCTGCAATATTTGGTGCGACCTTCTTCATCATTGATTCTAAATATAATTCTTGTTCTTTACTTAATTCAAATAATGATTTGATATGTTTTGCTAAATTAAAAATTGCATCTAAATCATCTTTTGGTAAATCTGCACCCATGGTGTCTTTTACTTTAATTTCTTTTAACAAATCTGCTTTATTTCTTGTTAAGATTAGAGAAACAAATCTGAAATGATCTTCTGTTGCATGAGAAAACTCAGGGTTATATAATTCATACCATTCTCTTAGTCTTTTTACTAGAAGATTGATTGCTTTATCTAACTCATCCAACCCAGTACTTGCCTGTATAGCCAGCCAATCGTCAGTTACAGCAGCTTTTAGCTTCTCCCGAACATCGATTATAGCTTGTTCCCTTAGCTTCTGTAAATCCATAAAAGAACAAGAATTAAAGTTGTTTATAAAGGTATTGGCGTTCATGGCTCTGTCCTAAGAGTCAATTTTTGCCATCAATATGCGAAGTTCTATTGACTGAAGATTAAAGCAATTTTCGGAGTTCCAGAGAGAAAATTGCTAAATATCATAAAATAAAGAACTGAGCCGATGGCAAAATTAAAGAGATTCGGGACAGAGTCGGGTTAAAAAGAACAAAAAGGTAGGGGTTATAAAACCCCGGTTGCCTTTAGATAAATTATGATGAGCACTAGCTCATCTACTGTCATTTCTAGTTTCATGTTTAAGACTCAACACCGAGAAGAAAATTTAACTTTGACAGGTTTACGGAATTGAGTTTCAATGTGAATAACTTTCTTCTAATCCATCAGTCGATATATGCTCTTATAAATATTCCCATATTGATAATGGTTAGTTTATGATGGTTCCCTTGAACTTCTTATTTAAAATAACCTTCTCCAAATTATCCATTCCTTTGACAATAACCGTCTTTATCTTGTGCTGTTTGATTATCTTAGCACCAGATTGATCCAAAACGAAATGCTGTCCCGCCTTAAATTTAATTTTTGATGCGATATTCCAAAAATTGCTAAACGATATTTCGGGAATAAATCTAGCATCTTTATGTTCCTTTGGATTTTTAGTGAATAATCCGTCAACATCTGTAACGTTGATGAACATTTCAGCTTTTAGGTAAACAGCAACTTGTGCAGCATCTCCATCTGAAGTCATGTTTGGCTGATATCCTAATGCCCCAATAACCGCAACATTCTTTTTGGTTAAAACTTGCTTAACTTCGTTTAATGAATTCGGGATAAATGGGTTTCCATGAACAACTAACGAAACAAGAGATGCGTTTAGTTTAGTTGCTTGGATTCCTGCTAAACAGGATAGTGCGTCAGAAACATCAAATTGTTTTGCTGCTTGAATATATTCTCTTGCAGTTTTTCCTCCACCACAAACAATAACAATTTTATTATTTTTTGAAACTCTGGAAATAGTTGCTTTTAATTGTTTTAAAAAATTAATATCAATCTTATATGGAACGATTGCAGAACCGCCAACCGAGATGACGAATGTTTTCATACGTTAAGTTTAGGAATTGAGCTTTATAAAACTTTACACGAACTAAGCAAAGCACATAGGTAAGATTTTGTTAGTAATAATAACAAACTAAAAACGTTTTGCCGTCGGTTCGACCCTTGTTTGTAAAGTAGTCTGCCGTACTCCCGTAAGGGACACAATCTCTGCAAAGCAGAGCTGTGCACAACTTCGTTGTTGCAACCCCCTCCCGGTAATATCTACAAAATTATAATGGGTCTCACATATTGACGGCAAAATTATTAGAATTTACTCTTCCTTATGCAATTGTTCAGCAACAGCAGCAAATGCCGGTCTTGTTATGAATACTCCGATAGTTATTCCTATTATTGAAGTCAAAGCGAATCCTTTCAATAAACCTGCTCCTGCAAACATCAAAGGAATCATCGAAGCAACTCCTGCAAAATAAGCAGCAAATATAATAAAAAATGCGTTTTTCATTTTTTTAATCCATGAAGTTTCCTTGTTTCTGTGAGAAGAAGATTCATCCGTAATAACAATCTGGTCATCAACACCAGTACCAACTGCAACTAAAATTCCTGCAATTGAAGCGATATCGATATTCCACCCTATTAATGCTGCAACTCCTAAAATAATTACAACCTCAGATAAAGAAGTTATCATAATTGGAATTGCGATTGCCGGATTTCTATATCTGATAAATATAACAATAGAAACGGCGAGTATTGCCAATAACATCATTCTTATAGTAGAAGAAACAAAATTCTTTCCTAAAACAGGAGAAATAGTGTCAATTTTAACAATATCCAACTTTACAGGCAAAGAACCAGTAATTAATATTGTTTGAAGTCTTTTCATATTAGACAAAGCAGTAAGCTGCGATTCTGGTTTTGTTCTTCCTAAACCTGGACCGGAAATGGAGATATCTGATACGACCCTTCCTCTTAAATCGGAACCAATCTGCAATTGATCGACTAATTGGTCATCCAAATACAGAGAGATTGGTTGGGACAAATATTGTCCAACAACTTGCAATGGTTTTGTTGCATCCGCCATTCTTTGTGCAGCACTAGGACTTAATGCAATTGAAAATTGAAAAGTTGAAGCCCATTCTGTTTCTAAGTTTTGCTGAGAAGCTCGATAAGGAGATAATCCTGCACAGTCTGCAGAACGGCAAACATAAGTTATATCCTGACCTCCTTTGAAAACAGAGGTATTTCCAATTTTAGCTTCAAATTTTCCCTGTTTTGAAAGCAAATCAATCACTTCCTGTTCATTTCCGCCGGCAACCTCAACAACAATAAACTTGTTTCCCTCCAAATCGTTTGTTGGTTTTACAGAAACATCACTTAAACCGAAAACATTTAATCTTTCGTTCATATTTAATAATAAAATTTCTAAATCATCATCCGAAATTGCTTCCTGCGGCTGAAGAATAATTCTCGTTCCTCCCTGCAAATCAAGTCCTTTTCTTATGTTTGTCTTAGGGGCTTCGACAACTTTTAATCCCAAATCAAGTTTTCCGTTTCTTTCCTTTGAAATTAAATTATATACTCCTTTTGTTGTTTTGATAGAAACCGGCTCATCTATTGTTAATTTTTCAATTTCAACAAAATAATCTTCAACAGTTTTAATTTCTACGCCATTGACAGCGATAACAATCTCTTTGCTGATGGGTGTTGAAGTCGGCTTTGGAGTTACGATACCTGCGAGCGAAGCAGAAGAATTAAAATCAACAGATCTTATTGAAGCTCCTTCATTAAATGGGTGAGGATTTATTGCCAATAATGATAATAATAGAAAGATACCTAACATAATCACCCTAAATTTTAAAATTAGTTTTTTAATTTCCATTATGTTCCTTCTTAATCTCTTTATTTTCTAAATACCATCTCAATAATGCCGCATTAAAAGTCCACGTAAATATGATGTCGGCAATTAACCCCCACCAAAGAATAAACATAATTTGTTTTAATAATTCAGATTCTGTTGCAAAATAAGCAACAAGAACGGTAATCATTGCTGCAAAAGTCATTGTTAATCCAGTCGGAATTGTTGATGCCATTCGCTCTCCAACAGTTCCATCGGTTCTTTTTAAAACTCTTGTCGTAAGTAAAATATCTGTGTCAATAGAATAGCCAATTAACATTAAAAATGCCGCGACACCTGCTGTAGTTAATTTCATTCCGAATAAATCAAACATAGCCATTGCAAATAACATATCCGCAAAAACCGAAAAAACCGCATAAAAACTTGGCAAAAATAATCTAAAATAAGCATAAACTACGAGAGATATCAGAACAAATGCAACAATAACCGCCATTATCGCCTGTTTGAAAAATAATTTTCCTAAACTTGGACCTGTTGTATCGAGAGTATATTGATTTTTGTCGAGAACTCCAATTTTTTCTTCTATTGCACTCAACAAAACTTTAGCTTTAACATCAGATGCTTCAACAATAACCCCTACATCTTTTCCTGCAACACTTAAACTTCTTACATTAAGGTCGATATTTGGAAACTTTCCCTCTAAAAAAGATTTCAATTCAACAATATCAGCGGGGTGTGCAATTGAAAGAGTAGTTCCTCCTTTCAATGAGACCCCCTTTTCTATAAATTCCCCGGTTTTGAGGTAATGAGAACCAAGAACAGCCAAACTAAACAGCAAAAGAAGTACTGGGAGGACTAACAGCTGCTTATACCTATGGTCGTAGAAGTGAATTACACTGCTTAACACACCCTTTGCCATGGAAAAAATAAGGATTTGAGTTTTTTATAATACTATTTATTTACAATATGGAAATTAATTAACTTATTGCTCTCTATCTATTTCAATACCTAGTTGCTTTTCGAGTTCTGAAGCAGGAATTCTTTGTCTTTCTGCAGGAGCAGATGCTCGTCTTTGCGGTTGAGAAGGTTGAACTTGCTGAGGGGTTTTTACTTCCGGTTTCGGTTTTCTTTCCGGTTCTACGCTTGGTTTTACAATCGCCCACAAAATAAAGAGAAACACACAAATAATAATCGCACCATAAATATATTCAGAGCGCCACGATAACATGCTCTTTAAAGAAGCAATATCAAAGAATTCAGTAATAATAATTATTCCTGTTAAAATCAATGCAACTAATGGAACGTGCTTGTGATTTTCCTGCTTATATCCCAATAAACCGAGAACCACCATAAGCATAAAAATTTTAACCATAATAAAAACTAGTTTGGATAAATAAGTTGTATAATTAACCTCTGCGGCAAATGACATTATAATTAAGGAAACCACAACAGCAAAAATTGCATTTAAATTATTTTTATCTTTTCCGAGAATCATGGTTTTTTGCATCAAACCATAAATCAAGGCAAAACTAACCATGAATGGAAGAAAATAATCAAAGAAACCAGTATTGTAAATATCGATGATTGCCTGGCTTAGCACAGTTACCATTGTATTAAAACTAACTCGAGAATTTATAAAACTACTTAAAACAGCCACTTAATAATTCCAAAAAGAACCTTTGAACCATCAAAGCCAGGGATTGGTATCATATTAAAAGCAAATAAAAACATATTTATCTTGCTCGTAATTATAGCAAAAGGAACGTACTTATGTTTTACTTTTCCTTGGTTAACCATCCATTTTGGAACTAACCAGAGGATAAGATTTACAGCCGGACCGGCAAAAGCTATTAACACAGTTTGAAAAGGTGTTGCTGCCGCGCTAAATGAAACATAAGCGGGAACAAAAAACAAAAAAGAACCTCCAAGAAATGATGAAACTATTGCTATAACCATCAGTAAGGCGAAAAAGTCAGAAAATATTAAAAAAGGATTTAAAATATGCTGTATTGAAATTGGAGAATGAAACGTTGCTTCATAACCAAATCCCATAGCAACAAACTTGTGTCCTAGCTCGTGCAAAACAATTGCAGGAACGAACAAGCATATTGAAAATATAAAATCAGACTTATTGAATCCAGACTTTTGATAAAAATGACTATGCTTATTGAAAGTGTTGTAGTTAGCAAAAAATCTAAAGAAAATTAGCCCCATCATAAAACAGAGAATAATTACATCCAAAAGTTCTGACAGCGTAAATAATACCATAGCAATATAAGAAAGCAAATGTTTTTAAATCTTTGTCAAAATACGTTTTGTATGGCAGCAAAAACAGCCCAGAAAGGAGATACTGTTTTAGTAGAATACACAGGAACACTAGAGACAGGAGAAACGTTTGATAGGTCTAAAGGAAAAGATCCTTTAAAGTTTGAAATTGGAACAAGTCAAGTTATAAAAGGGTTTGAAACTGGTGTTACGGGAATGAAGGTTGGAGAAGAAAAGAACGTAAAAATTAAACCATCTGAAGGGTATGGAGAAAGAAACGAAAATTATGTTAAAGAAATGCCAAAAGCTTCCGTTCCAAAAGACTTAGATTTAAAAGTAGGAATGATGCTTATTTTCAAAAGAGAAGATGAGATGAGAATTCCCGGAATTGTTGC
>JBBSYT010000024.1:0-8374 GCA_038045085.1 Nanobdellota archaeon | reverse complement strand
ATTATAATTAATACTTTCTTTTTGTTTTATTCGATGTATTTGAAGCGCAGCACATTCTTTCTTTTTTAATTGCAATTATGCCAAATCTCAATAATAATCTCTGTATCTGATTTGCTAATTTTTCATTTTTTGAGCAGAATTCAACTACGTTCTTGGTTTTATCAACAGTACCGTCTGTATCATACAAACCTGCCAGTAAATTGGAGATTGTATTTATATCTTTTCTCAGGAAATTATTCGGGATATATTTATATTCAGTTGTGTATTTGTTGTGCTTATTTTTTATCAAAGAAACAATTTTATTTACAAAGGTTTTTTCGCGATATATCAGCCTTGTATTTCCATTTGTTATTTTTTCATACTTTGGTTTACAATCAAATAGTTTTAAAATTAATTCCTTAAAATCTTCAATAATTTCATTATCTTTATTGATAAATTCTATTCTATTTGTAGTTATATACCCATCTCCGACAATATAACCGAATAATCTTGCAAAGTCTTTAGCTTTCGAGAGCGAAGATGTATGAATTATTCTTGGAGTTGCAATTACATCTGTTTCATTTAAATTTCTCACTAGAGAACTTACAACTTTTCCATTTTTGAATACCATTACCGGATGGCATCCTGTGCATCTTACTTTTTTCCCTGTTCTCGTCTCAATTTCATATAAGTGAAGCTCTCCTTCTCTTTTGATGAATTTAGAAACAGTATATTCTTCGCTTTTCATGCTATGTGGATTTAGAGAAATTATGTTAATTGGTTCTTTGCTTTCACAGTAGACGCCGTCATTTAATGTTTTAACGTGTGCTGCTTTCTTCAGTTTAGATTCTACCAGCTCTTTAATTTGTATTTCTTCGCCATTAGCAAGCAATACTTTGCTTCTTCCAGACACTGACTTCCCTGAGCCATTTGGGCCAACAACACAATTAAAATCATTATTAAACAAAAGCTCCGTTCTTCTTGCAAAGGATTTGAACCCGTGCATTATGAGTTTGTTTATCTTTGTCATGAATGGTAAATCCCCCTGTTTGTTAATAAAACTCAGCAAAGGAATATATTTAAAGGTTTTGGTCGTCAAAATGGCTTAAACGAGGGTTATAAGGCGTAGAAAGAGGTTTTAACAAGTTAAATACTGCACTTATTCTTGCTAAGCGTTAAGAAATCTATTCTTCACTAAACAGCTTCGTTTGGCTTTTGCCACTTACTAATTTTTTATATGTTTCCCAACTTCTTCTGAAGAAATCGAATTTATTCCAGTTTTTACTGACAAATAATTGTGTTAAAGGATCTGAAGGATAACCAGAACCGAATTCAACATTGTATTTTTTCTTTATCTGCTGGATTAAATCATCTCTTGTAACTTTCGCCAAAATTGAAGCGGCAGAAACAATTGGATAAGTTTGATCTGCTTTGTTTTCTGCAATAACATCAACTTTAGTTTTTAGTTTCTTTTTAATATAATCGGCATATTTTTCTGTCTTGATTGTAGGACAATCCAATATTGCTCTTAGTGGCTTTAATTTATTTATGATTTCAGCAGATTTGTCAGCTTCCAGCCAATTTAGATTATTTAATTTTCCTTTTCCAACGACAGAATCAATTTCCTTGGGTTCAATAATAATAATTTCATATTTTTCAACGATATTTTTTATTTTGTCAAACATTCTTTCTCTTTGAATGGGCTTGAGCATCTTAGAATCTTTTACTCCTAAATCTACTAATTCCTGTTCTTGCTTCTCGTTGGCAAGTACTCCGCAGATGACAAGCGGACCTATGATGGGGCCTATCGGCAAGAATTTAGTTTCCCGAATTCTTTCTGCCAGCCTCATCAATACCGCAGATATATGTCACGTATTAAGAAATAAATATGGCGTATATAAAACTTTACCATCAAATACCAATCATTGACTGTGGTCATGCAAAGATTACTCAACGTAACCTTTAAAAACACCTAATTCTTTAATTTAAATTATGCCAAACGGTCTATTAGAATTCACGGGGTTAAAAGAACTAGAACCTCTAGAGCAAACCATAATAAAAGGCATTGCTCAGGAGTATTTTCCCGTTCTTCAAAGAACCCTGCACAATGATATTGACGTTTTAGTTCACATTAAACCATACGATAAAGGCGGAAAAAGAAGCAAGTTTTCTATTCATGTAAAAGTTGTTTATGCAGGAAATGTTCTTGATGTAAACAATGTTCATGACTGGGATTTACCGAAAGGAGTTCATGAAGCATTTGTAGCAGCATTAAATATGGCCAAAAAGAAGTTTGATTTGGATTCAACAAAATATGAAATAAGAAAATCACAAAATAAATCAGAAAAACAAATTAAAAGAAGAGAGCGCAAAGTTCAAAAAGATAAAAAGAAAAGCAGAGTAAGAAATTGGACTGAATACAGAAGAAACAGAACTTACTGACCTCTAACGAGCCTATCTAATTCCTGACGTAATTCTCTCGGTACTTTATCTTTTATTTTATCAGGAAGGGCATTCATAAAAGAGAGGTTTCTTCTTTTTTTATCATGAATTCGTTCGATATGTTCGCTCAAATTTAATCCTAATTCTTTTATTTTGTGACTGAGATAATTTTTATTGTCTGAGAGAATGCGGGGTTTCATCAACAAAGTATTTGGAAAAACTCCAATGTAAATATCATCTTTATCTTCATAAAAAGGATGTAATTTTTGAATTACTCCTCCCCCATATTCTTCTCTATGATTTGGACTCGGGATTAATTCTTCTCCCTTCAGCCCGAAAAGTTTTTCCGATAACGATATTCCGTTAAAATCTGCCCTCCCAAGAACACGCAATGGCTTATGACTTAAACTCACAATTAACTCTAATGCCTGTTTATCCCAAAGATTTAAACCAATTTCAAAATCCTTTTTCCATCTAATTACAACAACATTGGCTTTTCCTTCTTTAAGACATTTTTCAATGATTGCATCATATGGTTGATGTATTGTTTTACAAAATGCTTTGTATTCTAAATTTCTTAAATCCCCGATTGCGGTAATATTAAGATTAGATTGTGCAGTAACTCCATATCCGCGCCCAACTGAGCCGCCGACAAATATGGATTCAAAGAATTCTTTTGCTCTTTCATTAAAAGAATCGGCCGCTTCTCGCCTTATGTTGTACTCGTTAACGTCAAAATCCATGAAAATTAATAACTAAACTCGAATATAAACCTTTAGAAAATAAGTGCCGTGGCCCGTGATTCCCACATAAGGCGATTGCCTTATCAACTCCACACTATTGCTTCACTTCGTTTCGCAATAGGCCTAAGTCGGGAATTTTTATTTCTAATAATTTGCGAAATTAAAACGCTGTTGCCCGGATTTGAACCGGGGAATCCTTGCGGAAACGGGATTAGCAATCCCGCGCAGTACCAGGCTGTGCCACAACAGCAAATGAATTAAAACTTTCCCTCACACATATTTAAACGTTACTAGCAAAGGTTTATAAAATATCACAAGAAGTTGAATACCCATAGCGGGATAGAGCAGAAAAAAGCCGGAGACGTCTTTTTGTTCAATCAGGAGTGCTCGCCGGGCTCATAACCCGGAGGCCGGTGGTTCAAATCCACCTCCCGCTATTTTTTATCTAAATCAGATGATTTATACGCCCTCAAAACCTTCTGAGAACAGTGCTGAAGATGCTTAAATTTAGTAGAAATAAGACCGCGCCAAATAAGGCCATCCGGATAATTCTTCCTTTGTTTTAAAGTGCAGTTGACATCAAAAATTATCAAAATCTTCTTCATTTTGTGTATGATTTCTTCATTCTTTTGTGTAATGAGAATTGTTCCATTATAAACGCAACCTTCCGCGTCAATAAATCCAGAAACGACACCAAGCAAGAATTCTTTATCAAAATAAGAATAACCTTTACTAAATCGTTCATTAATTTCTTTTATGTACATAAAGAAGTCTTTGCTATTCACACGAATGTAGTTTGCATTAAATCGTTTATCTTTAACTATGCAGTAAACTAAATTCATTTTCTTAAAGAGCGAAAGAAAATGGTTTTGAATATCGCCATCTTTGACTGAATTTAAGGTAAATGATACATTGTAATGTCTTGATTTAACGTGATAGCTGGCATAACCATCTCCGATAAATAATCCTAACAGATATCCTCGTTCAATTGATGTTAAATTATTAATAATTGGTAAATTCATAAGAAAATAAACACGGCCATGGTTTAAATAGCTCACGCGAGGTTGTCCAGCGGATAATTAAGCCCTAGAGAAGGTTCCTTACCTCATTGATATGTTCAGCAACATTTTTGCCGTCTTTTGTCAAAGTAAGCAACTTTAGTCTTCCTGTTTTTTCAAAATTAATCAAACCGGAAGTTTCCATGTGCTGCAAAATTTTAACAACATGAGAATAAGTGCAATCAACAGACTTAGCTAGGGAAGATGCATAAATTGGACCTTTTGCGTTGTGCAAACCAAGCAACATCATAGCTGGCTTCTCACGAAAAAACACGCCGAAAGTCTCTTTGTTCTTCATTCATAGCCCCCTAAACTGTGATTCATTAAAAAACGACAATAATTACATATTTTAGTGACGTTTTTTGATGTTGGAAAGACCTTAGTCTTTCCTTATATATGTTTGAACATATAAGTTTAATGATATACACTATTAATTGTTTTAAATACTTATCTATTTTAACGCCAAAATAGTAATTACTCCAAACTGACAAAAGTTTATATTAAAACACGTAAATGAACACTCATGAAGCTCTTTCCGTACTCAAAAATAAGGCCAGAACAGGATTCATTGATAAAAAATATCGTTTTAGCGCTTGAAAATAAAAAAAATTTAATTATTCATGCACCAACTGGTCTGGGAAAAACAGTTGCTTCATTAGCACCTTGCTTGGAATTTGCAATAAAAAATAAATTGACTGTGTTTTTCTTAACTTCAAGACACACCCAACACGCTATCGCTGTCGAAACATTAAAACAAATAAGAGAAAAACATAATTTAACATTCCACACAACAGATTTAGTTGGGAAAAAGAATATGTGCCTGCAAGACGGTGTTTCTTTGATAAGCACAGGACAGTTTCATGAGTATTGTAAAAAACTAAGAGAAGAAAATAAATGTGAGTTTTATTTAAACACCAAAAAGAATTCTAAAAATACTATTGAAGCGGATTTAATGCTAAACAGCTTAAAACAGTTAGGACCTAAGCACACAGAAGACATTAACGAAATGTGCAAAGAAGAAAACCTATGCCCATACGAAATTGCAACAACACTTGCAAAAGAAAGCACAGTAGTTATTTCTGATTATTCATATATTTTTAATCCGGATGTGAGCAGATCGTTACTAAGGAGAATTGGGAAAAATCTTAATGAATGCATTGTCATTGTGGATGAAGCACACAATCTTCCGAAAAGAGTTATTGACTCCGCTACGAAAAAATTGACTTCATTTGTGCTAAGGAGAGCAATTCAAGAGTGTAATAAATACAGCTTTACCGAATCTGCCGTTAAATTAACCAGACTCATGGATGATATGACAGAACTTGTTGATTATGGAAAAAATAATGAAAGATTGGTAAGTAAAGAAGAATTCATGAAATTGGTTAATGAAATACAAAACTATGACGAATTAATAAACGAACTTGAAGGAAATGCTGAATTCATAAGAGAAAAACAAAAATCAAGCTTTGTCGGAACAATTGCTGACTTTTTAGCTAAGTGGAAAGGAACAGATGAAGGGTTTACAAGAATATTTTCCTATACTGACAAAAAAATTGTTCTTAATTACAAATGTTTAGATCCTGCATTGATAACTAAAGATATACTGAATAGTCTTTACTGCACAATCGCAATGTCTGGAACATTAACTCCGACAGAAATGTACAAAGATTTGCTTGGATTTGAAAATGTTGAAGAAAAAGTGTTCAAGAATCCGTTTCCGATTGAAAACAGACTAAATTTAATCGTTCCAAAGACAACTACGAAGTTCACAGAAAGAAATGACGCACAATTTGGAAAAATAGCGGAAGAAGTTGCTCAGATAACAAACTCTGTTCCTGGAAATTCATTAGTATTGTTTCCGTCATATTTCATCAGAGATAATGTTTATCGCTATTTAAGTGAGAAACTAGATAAAACTGTTTTTATTGAAACTCCAGAGATGAGCAAAAAGGATAAAGTTGAAATGCTGAGCAAATTTAAATCATATTCAAAAACCGGCGCAGTTTTATTGGGAAATAGTTCTGGAAATTTCTCAGAAGGAATTGATTTGCTGGGAGATTTATTAAAATGCGTAGTTATTGTTGGTTTACCTTTGCAAAGTCCTGATTTAGAAACTCAAGAAGCGATTAAATATTATGATTCTAAATTTGGAAAAGGATGGGATTATGGATATATATTTCCTGCATTTAACAAAGTATTACAAGGAGCTGGACGATGTATTCGTTCAGAAACAGACAGAGGAGTTATTGTCTTTTTAGATGAAAGATACTGCTGGCCAAATTATTTAAGATGTTTTCCTGAAGATATGGAACTTACGAAGACAGAAGACCACATGGAAGAGATAGAACGCTTCTTCTCCAAGTAAAGAGGCCACACAGCCCCCAGTATACGAAAGGGTAACATTTATATACTGAGTTTCTAAAAGAAGTCTATGGTCATATTGTTTGATGTATTTCATATGCCAGATGATGTGTTCTCAATAGTCTTTGCTACAGAACAGCAGGTTCAAGTTGCAAAATTATTCTTTAATGAAATTAAAGGACATGGCGGATCTTTAGATAAAACACAGATGAGCATTTTCGCAAACACATTGCACGATGGAATGATGATTGAAACTGAAATCAGCATTGGTCCGATTAAAAAAAGAGATAGAGTCAAGCTTTCTTACAACAAAAGACAATTTTATGACAGAATATTGACTCCAATGAGGGCAATGGGAATGATTGATTATGATTTGTACAAGAAGAAATATATCGTTAGCCATAAATTTGTTGACGAGTTAAATAAAATCGGAATGTTGTGGAGAAAAGAGGCTCATGGCTCCCTAGGCAATTTCTCTTCTTAACCACTCCAACACAATTTTGGCTTAGCCAAAATGTGCATTTCGGCTTTGCCGAAATTGCAAACAAAAGAGCTATGGAGCCTACATAATTCACAAAACTTAAATAGTTTATATGTAATTATACATTATGGTTACCGCAACACATCCGGAGACCGTAAATTATCTTGATACAATTCTAAAAGACAGAGGTGTGCAAAGACATCTTGACTCTTTGAAAAAACATCATCAAGAATCTTACGAACATAGCTACAGGGTTGGTCTGTTAAGTATTGATTTGGGTTTTGCCAATGGATTGAGACAACTTGAAATAGTTCTTCTTGGATATTCGGGATTACTCCACGATTTAGGCAAACGATTCATATCTTATGATGTGCTAAACAAAGAAGGACCGTTGACAGATGAAGAAAAAAAAGTCATGGATGGACATCCGAGACTGGGCTTTCTTGAATTAAAAGAAACAGAACATAATGACGTCACAATGATATTGATTGGTCATCACGAATTCAAGACAAACGGTTATCCTAGAAACGGAAAAGACAGGAGAACAATCGGACATATTCCAAGAGAACAAAAAGACAGAAGAAGAACAGACCACAGGTTAAGAAATCTTGCCGAGATAGTCGCAGCCGCGGACATGTATGATGCTCTCTCCAGCCCCAGAGCATATAAACCATCACTTCCAAAAGAAAAGGTAGAAGAGATTTTGAGAAAGCAATACCTAGGCAATCCTGCTTATATAGAACAAGTTCTTGCCAGATAAATCACCATAAACTATAAACAATCGTTGTGGAGAAGAGAATCACACAGAAGCTTCTGATTTATGTGCTTTTAATTTAGACTGCCATTTTTTAAATACTTTTAATTCATCTTTCGACATCAATGATTGCCAGAAAACGACCTCGTATTCTATGCCGTGCAATTCTAGTCTTATTCCTCTTGAATCTCCGCTTATGAAGTGTGTTCCGGAACCTCTGTTAATTATTAAGTCTATATTAGAATTTTTATGCTTAGGAACAACTAGAAATTCGTCATCAGCAGCTTCACAATAAGGAAACATTAGAACATCGTATCTTCCACCCGAACTATAATTTTTTAAAAATCGTTTGGCCGCATTTCTTGTTTTTTCTGTACTATCCTGTGCAATTCCGATCGTACATTCTGTGGTTGGTCGATGAATCCCGATGTGCTCTATAAGAGCAAGTGTCTCTAAACCACCTGAGTGATTTATCGTAGAAACATCATGCGACGTATTGACTAGATCGAGATATTTCATAATATGTCCCATCTTTGCT
This sequence comes from Nanobdellota archaeon, assembly GCA_038045085.1. Lineage (GTDB taxonomy): Archaea > Nanobdellota > Nanobdellia > Woesearchaeales > UBA10107 > UBA10107. The sequence goes on along the minus strand of JBBSYT010000024.1, from coordinate 18 downwards.
CATATATAAATTTGACAT
>JBBSYT010000023.1:2526-9525 GCA_038045085.1 Nanobdellota archaeon | reverse complement strand
TCAATATAAATATAAATTTCAGCATTTGGCTCTGTTGTTCCAACTATATTCAAAGTGTTTTTATTTATTGAATCTGGAATTTCAACATTAATAAAAGGAGGAATTGTATCAATAAGAGCTGTTGTAAAATCCAATCCCTCCATGGCGGATGTTCCATTGCTATTTTGAGAACTTACATTAAAGAAATATTTAGTATCCGACTTTAATCCTTTCAAAAGAAGAGTATGATTCAAAACCTGCCTTGAATTTGATTTCGTATTATCTAATTCAGTGCTATTTTCTCCGAATTTGACCTGGCTGGAAGAAAACTGATCAGTAACCCAATTAATAATCGCATACCTGTCTGAAACTTCTTTAACCTGAATGTCAGTTATCTTTAAAGATTCTGCCGTTGCAAAAGGCAAGGACAGCATTAAAACTATCATAAATGCCCCAATGTTCATTCTTGTGTTTCTTTTCATTTTATTTTCAATCGAATATTCAGCTAAATACCGGTTTTAATGTTTCTTGATATGATTTATCATCAAATAAATACATCATAGCATTTGCCTGTTCGTCTTCAGTTACGGCAACAGGAATGACCTGAACTAAATTAAATGTTACGGTTGATTTTCCCACAATCTCGGGGTACTGAACATTCCAATCTCCGGAATAACCGCCAATGACCCTCTGCCCGTCCTGTATTAAAAATGCTTCAATATGGTATGTATGATCCCAATTTATAAGCTCTATTTCTGTAATATTTGTTTCTGTTGCATATATTTGTTCAAAATCAGGATTACTTGGACTTGTAATAATCACCATAGCTGAATCTCCTCTAGGAAGAGACTCTCCATTATTGAAATTACTCGAATCATATTTATTGAAATTTACTTTGAATTTTTTTACAGGCATCACCAATACTTCCGAATAATCCGTTCCGCGATAAACAGTTTTTCCTGGCATATAACCTTCAAGTTCGGCAGATAATTCTCCATTCGTACATGCAGAAGGTAATCTTGTTCTTAATCTATACGCACCCATATTTGATGTTGTATTGCCTAATTCGCATAAAAATCTTACACATTTATAATTAATTGCTGCACCATAAAGTTCTTCATATGTTGTCGCATCCTTGACTCTTATGTCGACGATATTTTCATTTGTTGTTTCACAAAAATCATAATCAACCTCCGGAGCTTCAAACTGCGAAGATGTAAACTCTTTTTTATCTCCCTGATTGTGGTTAATAGTTACAGGAAATGCGAAATTAAATAAAAATCCAGCACCATTAAACGCCGAAGCGTCCTTTAGCGTTGCAAGAACGGCGTATTCTATGTCGTATGTATAATGCCACGCATTAATGCAGAAAAATCTAAGAAGTCTGTCCTGCGATCTGCCCATGTTTGACCTTAATAACGGCCTATCGTTCGGTCTTACGTGCAGTTCAAATCTTGAATCCCTTGGGTAAAAGAATGCCGCTCCGATATCTGAATAAGTTTTGCTCATGGGGAAAACAAAATGATTAACTGAATAAAGATTTTTTGTATCAAACAATTTAAATCTGTTTCCTGCGACAGTTACTTGCTGAACACTATAATATAATGTTGATTGAGCAAAAGTAATTAGATCTGATTTCTTCCACGTGTGCGGTCTGCATGAAAATTCTAATCCTGTGAAAGGGAACTTATCGGCTGAAGCTGAAAGCAACTCTATGGTTAAATTTTCAAAGAAAGTTGTTTTTGTTTCAGATTCGAGAATAGCAATAGCCATGGAATACATTCTCCCGAGCTTCACATTAAGGTTTCTTGCAACAGAACTGCTTTTGATTTTTTCTCCGGTGAATTTATTTTCAAATTCGATTGGATAATCCAATTTAATAAAAACATCGTTCTCATTTATCGCCGCTTCGGCAGAAATATTGCCCAAGAATCTAAAGCTAAACCTATCTTTGAATGAAACAAAATTATTAATGCATGAATTTATATTTTTTGTGATGTACTCTGATATCTGTTTTGTGATAAAATCCTTAGTTGGAATTTTTGGCTGTCCGCGGTAGTACCACAAAGGTATTTTTGGTTCTCCTCTTTTGGAAAATGAAAAGTAAGAGTCTTCATTTATTTTTATATTTTCAGGAACTTCAAGATAACCGCCGGTAATTCCAATTCTAACAAGAGCCTGCTGAGCAGTATTTTCAAGACAAGAACCGATATATTGCTGTATTTCTGAGTCTTTTTCAGTAAATACATTAAGGCTTGGCTGAATTCCCGCAATATATAACGCAAATCCAACTACGAATAGAATAATAATACCTACTACTATGAATACTGTTATTTGTCCTCTTTTTTTCATTTTCTCTTTTTTTATTTTATTTTTTAAGATGAGCATCAACCGTGAGACCAATTATAAAATGTAATTACAAGCGGAGGGGGGCGTCCCTCACGGGGAGGTGCCGCTCTTTGCCCATAACATACAGGGTCGAACCCGATGCTCATCTTATTTGACCGTCAATTGTCTATTATCTAATTTATACAGCCTTTTTAAAGCTTTACTGATTTTAAGGCATTTGTTAGGTATAATCTGAACCAGGCCAAATACGCAACAAGTGTTATTGAGCTTAAAATTAAAAGTATCATTTCAGACAGCAGGGAAAATACCTTCAATATTAAATTAACAATAATGAACACTATAATTGAAACTATCAAAGGAAGGACTGTCAAATCAATTCTTTTAACCCCCGTATTATATACTTCTCTTAAAGACTTAATCACAAGATGTGTTCTGCCGAATGCCCAATAACCTACAAAAATCAGATAAATACAAAACAATAACGCAAGATAAAATACCATAACTCCGATTTTGATTAAATTCCCCTGAAATTTGGAAATTACTGCGAATATTATAAACAGCATTGCTGAAAAAATGGTCGTCATTAAAAGATTCAGAAGAAGGAACTTTGAAGTATTTCTGAATGTTGTTTTCTTATTAAAAATAATATTCCATATCTTATTCTCAAAAAATGAATAGTTATACATTTGAACCACGATGAGTAGAAATACTAATACGAGAAGAACGAACATTAATCCTCCCACATTTGGCTGAGAAATTTTAAGGCTTTCAACAGTTAGTTTTGATGCATCATAGCCGGCATTCGCTGATAATTTTGAAGTTATTCCGGATGTAATAAAAGAGAAAATATTAAAAATCAGCAAAAAAGCAATAAAAAAGGAAATATTGTATGCTACTAGTTTCTTAAAAACTTTCCAGTCGACATTCATACTTTTTATTATGTTTTTCATTTTAATCTTATAATAACCTCCTCATGGCAGTACCCGATTGAGAATCCGAGCTCCCTGATCAGCAACACCTTCTGCGTAGCTGGAACCGACCTGTCCTTCCGAATTGAATACATTGCATAGACATTTATTATTACCCTCGTCCGGACAGCTACGGAGATATGATCTTGTTCTTCCGCTTAATTTGCTTGGATCCGAGAAGTACAAGCACACTTTATCGTAATTTTTATCTTCAATAGCAAATTCAGTGCTAGGAATTAAAATTGCGTTGTCTCCCTGTTTTCCAATGCTTTGAATATCGACCCCGAGGTCATAATGCGATACTTCTCTTCTGTATGGTCCTGCGTAAACTAATAAATAAACCGTTATTGTTTCATCATTTCTTGCTATAACCTGTCTTGAAACATGAAATGTTATCCTATATTTTTTAGAGCAGATTGGCGCGGTATTGGCTGCATTAGTTTCACACCAATCAATTATTCTTCCGACAACAAACGCTGTTTCAGCACCGTCTGCGCCATACATTACATTCGATGAAGAATCCTCTGTTGAAGACCATGCGCCACATATCGTTGATGTCCATTCTTCAAGACCTCCCCATCTTGCAAACGCGGCATCTACGTTTCCTCTCCAGGTATCCAGCACACCCCACTCATTTAATCGAAATCCGAAAAGATTTTCTACTCCGGAAATAGTATTGTACGCTTGGCGGTATTGATCTCTTGCGGCAGTTGAAAGAGGATTCGCAAGAGCTGCTCTGTTTGCTGCAGCTTGGTGAGTTGCTAGTTGAGCTCTCGCATTTGCAAGATCTTGTTCAGCTTCATCTAAAGCTGCGGCTGCTGCAGCTGCTGTGTCTGCTGCCGTAGCGGCCACCGAGCCTGCAACTTCAGTATCTAAACGATATGCGGCATCAAGTGCTGCCGTAGAGGCTGCCGCCGTTTGCTGTGCAGTTGTTTGTAATCCTGCAAGAGAATTCTGCAAATCAGTTATAACGGATTGTGTAGTTACAACCTGTGCTTGAGCATCTTGAAAACCTTCCGAATCAATAAAAACATCATACCAATGCGAAGTATCGACAGGCGCAGGTGTGGAGGGAGAAGAACTAGAAGCTCCACCAGAAGCACATGATTCTGGTTCCGGCGTTCCATGAACAAAGCTAAAACTAATTAAAATCATTACAAACATTATTTTTAGTGTTTTGTTTATCATTTTATTATGTGTAACAAATTTCTCCTTCTGCACTTCCTGGACTGGTTCCCATGCTTAAGACAACCCCTTGATCTTTCAACTGAGTGTGAGTTTGTGGATCTTGATCGACAGCAGTACCAAGATTATTTTCTGGCCTATATCCTTCTATTTGCTCAGACTCAAGTCGCACGCCATTAACACTACCAAAATTAGAAATAATGTTATCGTATACAGCCTGCTGCGCTGTATAAAGTCGATTAAATCCTGTGGCGTCTACACCGGGTGCTCCTGAGACTGTTCCTGGGACCGTACCCCGAGTACCATCCGCATTAGTTACTGTATTGCTAACTGGAACAGAAAATGTTAATGTAGTAGTAATTCTATGCGCATTTAATGGAGGAGGACTTGTAACATAATTCGCAAGTGCTCTCGCTTGAGGATTAGTCAACTCAACGGTGCCACCAATCCAACCGGAAGTCATACTATTCGACGCCGTATTAAATATACCCTGTACTGTTCGCAATGTTGTCGCATCTGAATGACCCGGATTTGCTAGTAAAAATGCATCAATACGATTTGCAACATTACCAGTTCCTGTTCCTAGTGCATGCGAACTAATTCCAGATGTTGTTACCTGCACCTTTGGACTGGACTGCGTAACTTCCGCATACACTCCAACAGACATAATCAATATCATAACACCAATCAAATTTAATTTTTTCATTTTAATGTGAACTCCTCCTGTCTTATCGTTTGCTGTTTACTGTTTAAATCAGTTATGATAATTTTTAAAATATATTTCCCAGCATCTCCGCCAGAAGTTATTATGTTTTTAACATTATAACTGTCTAATTTTATGCTATTCGCATTATTAATAACGAGATATTTGCTCTGCGAGAAAATAACTGCTCCCGTAGAATCTAAAATTGATAAGTCTTCTGTGAAGTTCGAATTATACTTTCCATTCACTAACGGCTGTGCAAAATTAATCAGCCTTAAATAAACAAATACATCATCAACCTGTTTGTATTCCTTATTCGGCTGTGCTTCATAAGTATAATCCTCATTAATTTTTCTTGCAAATATAAATTCGGAAATTGCAAACTTTTTATCTAAAACAACACTTCCTTCAGAAGAAACTGATTTTCCTGTTTTAGTGTTTGTATATGTTATTTTAACATTATAAGTTCCGATATCGAATCGTTCAGGCATCGCAAAGAATACCTCAATAAACTTCAGATTTATTTTCGATAAATCGACATTGATTTTTTGCGTTCCATTAAGTCCGTCAATAACTGTTCCCTTTGAATCGGTAACGAGCTGTGTTCTTGTTAAATCTGCAGAAGAATCCGAATTAGTAATTATCTCGCTTAAATCGGCTGTGGAAATAAACTGATTAGCTGGAATTTTCTTAATAACAAAATCGACTGACTTCACTGTTGATTTTTTAGCAATATTGTCATTAATCCTTAAATTTAAAATGTAATTTCCAGACTTCCATCCGGTTGTTTTTATTGCATTATTAATTCCTATGAATGGTTTTTTCCTATCATTTTTTTGTTTTAAAACGGCAAAATTGCTCTGCGCAAATACAACATTATTTTGCGAATCCCTCACTTCAATATCCTCAGAAATATCAATATCGGCAGCGTCCTGATTAAATTCGCTTACTTCGACATAAGCAAACAACGGGTTATTTTCATAATATTCTTTGTTCGGCTGAACAACATAATTAAACTTGTCATCGATTGATGATGCAAGTATCACAATCACAGAAGGAATTTCTTTTACTGCTGGTTTAACTGTTATTTTCGAAAGAGAGGGTGCTTTTCCAAAATACGAATATGAACCAATCCCGATAATTAAAACAATCAGAACGATTCCTATAATTATTTTAACCGGAGATTTTTTCTGTTCTAACGGCAATTGACTTAGTTCTTCCATTATGTTTCCGCTCCGTCTAGATTTACCATACTACAAAAATCTCTGTGCTCTGAAACAACTCCCGACCACGTTGTACCGAAACTTATGAATTGAGATACCGCACTTGCGAGTTCCGATACAGCATATCCAATCCTGCACGTATTACCCAATGTAGTAAGCCAAAAGGAACCTATATCTAATGCTGAACAGGCAGGCAAACCTATTGATATGATTGTCTTTAACGGATTCATCAGCATTTCTTTAATACCATCAATTACATAATCAATAAATTGCGCGAAAGGAATTATATTAAATATTTCTCCCCAAACATATTTGCACCACTGCTCCGCTCTTAACGCATCACAATTAAATGCGGGATATCCGCTTGGGACCTGTGTTTCAATGCAATAAATATAAGCGCATTCAATATTTCTTGCTTTTTCAAGATTATATACCATTCCAGGAATGCATAAAGTTACTGTGCTTAAGATTAAACTCTTTTTTACATCGAAACTGAATTTTCCTACTTGACCCGGAATACTTTCTTCATTTGTGGATTCATATAGATTATTTAATTGAGTAAAGCCAGGAATATAGCCAACTAGATCCCAAG
>JBBSYT010000023.1:0-2516 GCA_038045085.1 Nanobdellota archaeon | reverse complement strand
AAGGAATCCATCTGCAGCTCATAAAGTCACAGAATTTTCCCAGTAGAACTCCGCCGCTTGCAAGATTACTCAAACCAGTAGAAGCTTTTGTTAACCCTATTGCGGTAGGCTGAAGAGTAGGCAATGTTTTTGCAACTACCTGGAGTACATTTCCTGCAGTACCAATAGAACCTGCAATTCCTTGAAGGGTAGAATATAAACCACATACACTTTGAGCACGGCTAAGCCATTTGTTAAGTGTATCGAGCCATTTCATCTGAACCAAATCAGAGTTTTTAATGTCATCCACTTTTGCCTTTAAAGTTTGGTCAGCACTTCCCAAAGAATCATAAAATGCCAGCACAAAAGGAACAGCATCCGGCTCTGGATGTGAAATTGAAACTCCATTTTTCACAATCGTCATAATTGTGCAGGTGTAAGTAACAGAATTAGGAGGGGATGTGGCTCTCCTAAGATTAAATCTTGTGTAAAACGAAGAAGAAGGAACACCGATTAAACTCGGAAGATTCTGCCCCGAAATTGCATCCGGCTCCAGATAACTTGATTCGCCGTCGCATTTAGTTATTTTCTGAGAAATTATTTGTTCAGCGGCACAGCTTACTTTTGTTTCAAAAAATACTGACTGAGGAAGTATTCTCAATATAGCCCTATCCACTCTTGAAGGCATTCCTCCCGAACTGACAGAGGGATAAACACAATAATCACTTGTTGTTGATTCAATCTGTGAAACTTCAATTGGAATTTCAACTACTCTCGTATTTCCCGCACAATCTTTTAAAGTTACAGGAACAGACATCTGCCCCGCTTCAAATGGACCTCTTAACGGTCCGATTTCTTTAAACAAACATTTCTGAATCGCATCTCCTGTGCATTGAACATTATATTTTCCGACAGAACTTGATATTTGAGAGAAATCGGCAGAAGCTGTAACGGGCAAATCGCTTGAAACATTAATAGTTAAAGTAAGCGTTCCCCCCACAGTTGGGTAATTGCTTATTTCATTTCTAAAAATTTCTGCCGAATCAGCTGTTATTTTAAATTTAGTCATTGAAGGCTGTTCATCATAATACTTAACGGAATAATCTGTTCCCGATTCAAGAGAATTTCCCGCATCATCCTGAGAAGGGCTCACAAATCGAATATTAAGGACCATTCCATGATTTAACGTAACAGTTTCATTCCTATCAAAAGTTCCCCATCTGCAAATCCAGTTTATTCCTGCTTTTTTGCATTCATTTGGATAAATATGAGTACCGCCTCCCAAAACAGAACTTAAATCTAAATATACTTTTCGGCCGTTGAGTCCGGAATCGGCCTCTTCAATCGCCGCGGTTATTGAATTATTTGCAGGACCGATTACATTTCTGTTTCCGCAAAGTCCGGCTGAAAAAGATTTAACAGCCGGGTGTTTATTATCAACTTTTATCAAAATGTTTTTTTGCCGGTTGTCTTCATTTCCCGCTTTATCTTTAATATGAATTTTCAGGCTTGGACTTCCTTCCGATAAAAGATCGAGAACAACCGGAATTTCGCACAAATATTCATTATTTGAGATGGTATAGCAGTCTGCATCTATATTTTTCTGGTTATTTCGATAATTTTCCTGCGTAGCAAACTCAGAAGCATCAACTGTTATTTTATCCAAGTCATGTTCTTTTATTTTAAACCTTATTTTTGCATTAATAGGGACCGCGGTAGCTGCCGCAATATAATAAATTGGATTTCCATTTGAATCAACAATTTGCAAATCGAGAATTTCTCCCAACTCCTTATCCACAATAACTTTTTGACAGGATGTTCCCTTATTTCCAACATTATCAAAAACATTCAGACATAAATCTTTTTCTTTATTATTTGTTGAAGGAGCAGCTATGCCTGCAGAAGAAGTGTAATCGCAATTTGTACCGGGATTAAAATTAAGTTTTGTTGTATTGATTAAAGTTCCGCCCAATGTGAATTCAATTCTGTTTATTCCAGAACATGATCTAAACGCTGATTCAGAAACAGAATAAGCAATCATAAGTTTTCCTTGCTGTACAATTGAATTTATTGTAACAACTGGATCAATTTTATCAACAATAATTGAATTTTGTGCGCCTTGACCATTATAACTTACTTGATATGCCCATTCCCCTTCCGCCCACTTGCCGCTTGCAAAATCATATTTACATATGCTTGTTCCCAGAGAAAAAGTACATTGAGAAAATGGCTTGTTCTGATTTGTAATTAATTTAACGTCGCTTGCTTTTACTCCAGATTCACTTATATTTGCAATGATTGTAGTTGTATCTGTCTCGGCACGATATCCATTTACATGTTTGCTTCCGACAGCATAAGTTGTAAATGCGAATGCTTGAACTGAAGCTATTGGAAGAGTTACAACTAAGAAAGCCATAAACAATGAAATTATTTGTAACCTATCTTTCATTTTATGAACACCGGAGTAAGTAAGCTTGAATAAGTTTCTGAAAATTCTTCTATTTTTCCCATAACTTCCAAATCACTATGAACCAAGT
>JBBSYT010000022.1:0-13423 GCA_038045085.1 Nanobdellota archaeon | reverse complement strand
GGGGATTTCAACAATGATGGATATCTTGATCTAGTTGTTGCCAGAGAAAAAGGAATGAGTCACGCTTACTTATCATAATGTTTGGATTTTTCACTGAAGACAAAGTGTCTAGTTTGGAGAAAATCCTTAAGAAAAACTCCAAAAGCCAAATAGTTCTAAAGACGGAGTTAGCTTCAAAAATTTCTGAAATAGAGACATTTAACAATGAAGAGAAGAAAAGAGCAGTAATTTGTGTACAGCCTTACTTATTGCAGCTAATAGATGCAAATTTGATTCATCAAGAATGTATCGCAAAATATCTTTCAATCTGCAGCGAGGTTGATAAATCCATAATTGCAGTTATTTTAGAACATTTGGACAAAGCAACCATGCCAAAAGAAAAGTCAAATATGTACATGATTTCAGCAGGAATGGAAAACAGAAACTTTTGTATAAGAATGACTAAAGTGTATGCAATTTAATTCAGATTTACATAAATCTGTTTTGGAGCGCCGCCATAAATATTTCCGGTTACTACATCTTTAACTTTTACTGTGAAAGCGTATGTTCCTGAAGGTTTTCCGTTAGGAGCTTGAATTGCAATTGGGACCGATTTTCTGTCATTTTTAGCCAAAGTAAACGGTTGAACGCTTGTTGTCCACTTCCCAGCACAATTTTTATCAGAAACACTATCGTCAACAGAAGCTCCTCCCTTTGTGATATAAATTGAACAAACTATTTCAACACTAAATGTTGTTGTATCATCATTGACATTTAAAACTCCTAATCCAAATATTGCCGCTTGTCCGGATTTGATATCCTTGCTTGTAACTGGGAATGCTACCTTGTCTCCCCTATCTAACAAAGCATTTATATTTCTTTCAGAATCCTTGTCTAACTGAGCTTTAATTTCATTTGCTTCATTAAACACTTTCTGAACAAAATAAAGTCCAAACCCAAAAACAACTATTGCAAGAATTAATGCTACAATAAAATTAATTGATAACTCAAACCCTTTTCGGTTCATGGTGAAATTTCGTAGTGTTTAATGATGAGAATTATCATCAGGATTAAAACAACTGCTCCTGAAACAATCCATCCAACACCATTAGCAACTAAGCCCTGAGTTAACTGCCAAAATCCAAATAAAAGAATACCAAGACCAATCCAAAGGAATTTATCCAAAACTAGTTTTGTTACCTGGAATTCTTGATCTTGTGTTAATCTCTTCTTCATTTTACGGCGTTACCTTGATGAAGAATTCTTTGATTGCATAATTAGCAGTTTCTGTTGGATGCGGAACAGTTAATGCACAAGAGTAAATCGTTGCAATTGCTCCCGATTTAACCTTGATCACAAGAGGGAATGCAAATGAACTTCCCGATTGTATTAACTTTTCCTTAAGTCCTTCAAAAGTTATGTCAGTAAAGACAGCGCCTACACCTATTGCGTCGGTACATGCAAATCCATCAACAGTAAATGTTGCCTGAGCATCAAGATTATTTCTAACCGCATAATACAAATCTTTTTGAGTTCCTCTTTTAATTTCAAAATCTGTTGTTCTTAATGTAATTCTGTCAGGAGAATTTTCAAGTTCTGCTTTTTGACCGGCATCAATTTGTTCGGTCATTGTTTTTAACTTATCTACTGCTCCGCCGAATTGACCTCTGATGAACATCAATCCAAGTCCAAGCATTGTAATTGCAAGGATTAATACAACGATTGCATTTATAGAAAGACTAAGATCGGCCTTTTTACCCATATTCCTTAATTTCATGAACGTTAGTGAAATGAAGCTTGCACAGTCTCTACCGGGCATTGTTTCATGTCAAACACCTCTATATGACGTTTTAGGCTGTTTTGTTTATAAATATTATGGTATTTTAAGTAGGTTAGCACCGGTTCGACCCTTGTTAGAAAACATGGACTTGAACAATGACAACAACCGTGCTCGTGGAATAACTCAGACTGTTTGGACATTTAATTTCCAGTACAATTCAGCGAAACGGGTTTATTTTTTACCGCATTAAACTTTTAGTATGATGCGGGATGCAGGGTTCGAACCTGCGTAGGGACTAACCCAATAGATCCTTAGTCTATCGCATTTGACCACTCTGCCAATCCCGCCTGTGGAATTGGAGACCAGAGCTTTGTTTTAAGCTTTATGATATTTGTTTCTTGGTCTGCCTTCACCGTTCAACGCCTTGAGATATTTCGATATCTCGCACAGGCAGTTCTCCATTGCCATTAGATTCAAGCGTTTCTCTTTTCTGTCAGAAAAGAGTTCATTAATGTTAACTTTTATATCTTCAAATCCTTTTTTCTGAATATCGCACAAATAAGCAATACATTCCTCATAACTAACTCCTTCTCTGCTCTCAAATAACCAATCAATCCCAGATTTGCAGCCAGGCCCGGCAACAACAAATTTGCTTTCATCAAAGACTTCTCTATCCCAGTATCCCAAATCAACAGCAATCTGGTATGCAAGAAAATTGCCTATTCCTATAATCGATTTTAGTGTTTTAAATGTGTTTTCAGAATTTTTTAGCAGGATAGATTCAGTTATTTCTTTAATTTGTGAATGGACATCGTTTATTATTTTACAAGTCTTTGCGATTTTGTCTTTTCCTTCGATGAACGAATATCCCGAGACAATAAACGCATTTGTAAAGACTTTGTCTTTGATGCTTCTTAATCTATCTTCGAACTCTGTTGCATCAAATTTAATCGCATCTTGAATGCCAACTTTTTCGGAAGTGTTTATTTTATTGTAAATTCTATAAATTATTGTGTTGAAAATCACATTTTCGGGAGTTTTTGACTTTAGAATTATTTTTTCAATGACATATTTTGTGCCTGAGTCTAAATCTCGAAAAACATTGGTGAATTTGTAAGTCTGAAGAATCTTATCGTTTGTCCATGGCCATACCTGTCCTGCTTTCTTTTTCTTGTAGATGTTATGTCTCTCAGTAACGTACTTCCAGAATAATTTTAAGTTTTCTTTATTCAGCTTCATTAGCTTTGCTTTTCTTTCCTTTCATCGGCTCTTTAGTTGCTTTATCAGAGATTATTGCTGAGTTTCCAGCTGGATCTTCGAGTATTAGTTTTACTTTTTCACTTCCGAAAATAACTTTGTTTATTTTTTTGAGCATGTTACGAACTTTGTCTGCTTCTTCTTCATCTTCCCCTGCAGCATCTTTAGCAATTTCTAATGCATGTTTCATTCTGTTTAATATTCCTTCAATATTTGTAACGTAACCATTTGCCGCTTCTCCCGGTTCTATTGTCATTACATTGGGAATTTTTACTGTGGCAGATGAAGCTTTAACAATTCTTATTTTCATATCTTCTTCAGAACTAACTTCTAATGTATATCTTGTTGGATCTTTTGGTTCAACGCTTTCAACATCTGCTTTGTGGTAATGACAATTTGAACAACTCATTGAAAAAATATAAACATCTCCAAAATAAGGAACCTCTGTCTTGTGTTCAGCCAGAGTGAGTGTTTTCTGATTGCAGAAAGGACACATCTCTCCTTGAACTACATCTGGTTCTGTTTCAGCCATGATTTATTTTAAGAAATTTGGTTATATAAACATTATCATTTATAGAAAGTTTTAAAAAAGTTTTGTAAACTCGAATAGAGTTAGAAATCCTCTGCAAAATCTTTCTAGTTTAATTAACAAATTATTTTGCTGTCGAGCTCAGCGATATCTATTGCAACAATCATAAGTCGTTAGTACCCCATAAGGTACAATCTCTGCAAAGCGGTGCATTCGAATTGAATACCCTCTAACTCTTTTTAATCTGCAAGAATACATGCTTCGCTAATTGACGGCAAAATAAATAAAATCTAAGAAATTAATATCTGTCAAACTTTTGAGTGGCAGGTGCTTCAGCTTTTCTTTCTCTGTGGATTGAAGCAAATGATGGAACAATTGCAATCCAGTCTTCTCCGAATCCTGCAATATCTCCTTCGATAGCATCAGTTGTTTTCTTCAGCTTATTAATTGCTCTTTTTAATTCAACTAAATCTTTATCTTTTAATCCTCTGATATTAACTAATGGAATTGTGTATCCTTCTCTTAATGCATCAAGAATTGGTTTAACGTCTTCGAATTCCTGTAAATTATACGGTCTTAAAACAATTTTTGCTTTTTCTCCTGGACCATTATTGTCAACGTGAAGAAAATCCTTATCTACTTGTTCTGGAATATCGAAATCAGAATCACCTGTGAGTTTGTTTTTGATTGCACTGAAAAATCCGCTCATTTGAAAGTCCTCCTTTTCTAATAAATTTTTATTAATTACTTTAATATATAAATGTTTCTAAAGCGATTTTACGCAATGATTAAGGCTTCTGGAGGTTGTTTTCGTCACCAGTTAGACGTTAGGTTTTCCAGTTATCGTTCCCAGGCCGGATTTTAATGGTATTAATTACAAAACGAAAAAGTTAGTGTTAACTGCCTATCTAATTTTGCCGTCGGCTCGACCCTCTCTTTAAGCTGTTAACTGCTGTACCTCCGTAGGTACAATCTCTGCAAAGCAGAGCTGTGCATTCGAACCCGAATTGAGCCAAGTCCCTCTCCGGCAAGATTCTAATCGTCATAAAAGGGTCTCGTAAATTGACGGCAAAACCAATGCGCGTAGTGGTGGCAAAATAATACTAAAATAACCTATTTCGTCACTAATAAGACATAGAAAACTATTTAAAGCAATTCAGGCGTAGGTTATATAAGTACGGGGTTGAAATAGACTATAACAACATAGAGGGTAATATCAATGGTAAAACGAATAGGCGGATCAAGAAGAAAAACACGACAGATATTTAGTAAGAAACCTCGTATGAGGGGTAAATTCAGCCTCACTAGCTACTTTAAGAAATATAATGGCGGAGATAAAGTATTGCTCAAATCAGAGCCATCCATCCACAATGGAATGTATTTCAAAAGATTTGACGCAAGAGCAGGCATAATCGCAGGGAAGCAAGGAAGATGCTATAAAGTCAAAATAAACGACCTTGGCAAAGAAAAGCTGCTTATTGTCCATCCAATTCATCTGAGGAGCTACGCATGAAAACAACAATTGTTTCAGAAGAACCAATGAACATATATGACTTGAAGGATTCATTGGAATCAATCAAAAAAAGAGATACCGAATTGGGGTTCAGGTCAGCAAAAACTGAAGAATATTTAATAAGTTTTGCAAAGCTTGACAAAAAGAAATCAGAATTGATAAAAAAGAAGATAGAAGAATTGGGGATTCCGAGACTTAAGGCGGAGCAGATAAATAAGCTGCTTGACGTATTGCCAACTGACTTAGAAGATGTCAGACTGGTTTTGGCATCATATTCAATGACCATAACAAACGAAAATTTGGCGAAGATTGCAGATGTTATTAAAGAAAATAAAAAATAAAAATAGTGTAAATAAAAATGAAGGAAGAAAAAGCAATAGTATTGGACTTTTTGCAGAACGGATATCCAAACGATCCGCGGCCGAGTCACAAGAAGACTCCCATAGTCCAAGCTCTAGGCTTAGAACACTTTACGCTTCTTGAATTAGTTCCAAAAAGAGATGTTTTTTTGCAGCCTATGGAAGAAATCTACATAGGAGAAGGTAAAAGAGATAAAATACATCACATAATCGGAAAAGTAACTCTCGATAAATTGACAGGAACAGCGAGAAACGAAGTAGAATACATAGTCAAGGATTTAGTAAAAAAGAACGAACTGACTTTCATACAGTTTTTTAATAAAGCTCAGCCTTTGACAACAAGAATGCACCAGTTAGAACTTCTTCCCGGGCTTGGAAAGAAGCATATGTGGGAAATAATTGAAGAGAGAAAAGTAAAACTTTTTGAAAATTTTAAAGACTTAAAGGCAAGAATAAAATTAATGCCAGATCCTGAGAAGATAATCATAAAAAGAGTTTTATTAGAGTTGGAAGGGAATGAGAAACATAGACTCTTTGTTGATGTTTAATTCCCGTTAATAAATCTATCGTTTCAAAACGTTTATAATCTAGCTTAGCAATATATAAACCATGACCGAAAAAAAGAGTAAAAAACCAAGTTTTTGGAAAAAACTTTTCACATGGTTGGTCATACTTGTTATTTTCTACGTTTTGACTTCTGCAACAGTCAGCACACGTGTTGCCGAAGTAACAAAAAAACTAGATGAAAATTATATTTCGAGTACTGAACCGTATATTGTTGAAAAAATGGTTAAAACAACAAAATACAGAACAGAAGAAATTCCTTACGGAACTCCAAGATGTGAACAGTTTGTTTACAACTTTTCAAAGACTTACTCTTATTCTGAGGGAGTTATTGATGGAAAGAAAACAGCCAAATGTACTTATTTAGTTAAAAATGAAGAGGATTTGAATGGAGTTTTTAGTTTCTTCCCGAATATTTTGAAAACTGGAAAAATAAATGATGGTTCGCAGATTGCAAAAACTATTGAAGCTTTTGGAACTGCAAGATTTGAGTGGAACTTCACACTTGATAGTTCCGAATCGGCAAGCTGCTTATTGCAGTGTCAAGATTGCCCAACAAGAATGAAATGCTTTTACTTACAGCCGATAACTTATCAAATCAAGGAAGTGCCTTATGTTGTTGAAGAAAGGAAGAACATAACTGAATACAGAGATGTAATCAAGACAAGAACCATTGAAAAGAAAGTGAATGAAACTCAGAATATTTATACAAACAGATTCTTTGGGTATAAACAGTTCTTATATTTGTGGTATTAGATTTAGGAAAGCTTTTTAAAGCTAATCCCTCTCTCAAAATTCATGAAATGCCTTGCTGTTTTTACTTTATTTCTTTTAATGAGTTCGGTCCTTGTTATTGCTCAGGAGAATACAACAAATGTTACTGTTCCTTTCGTCGAAGAACCGACATTAGTTTGTAAAACGGGGCAGTGTGAGTCAGGATGTGTTAAATGCAGCGATAAAGTATGTCATGACCCCAGTTTTCAGTGTGTTGAGGAACTAACTCTGGATAAATTTTTCCCAAATAAAGTCCCCTTGGGGGAAACTCAGCTAAATATTGTTTTGAGAAACACAGGAACAGTCAGTTTGAAAGATATTTACGCATCAGTTTCCGGCGACGAAATCATTACAATGGATAAGATTTCTTTGGATAAATTAAATCCAGGAGATAAGGATTATGTTTTTGCAAAAATAAATGCATCAAAATCAGGCACAATCGATATTGTATTAAAAATTTATGTTGCAGGAGCTGTTAAATTCAAATATGTTGACCAATTAGTTGTTGAAGAGCCTGTAAAAACTGTTCCAATTAATATGATTAATGTAACTTTGCTTAATTCAGAATTTGAGCAGCTGAAGCAAAAATACAGAAACTTGGAGCAGGTTTATCAAGACAAAAAATCGCAGGGATATCCTGTTGAGTTAATTTATGATAATTTAAAAGCTGTATTCGGTCACATTACTGAAACTCAGTCATTTTTATTGCAGGGCGATTATAAAAAAGCGCAGACTGGCTTGGGAGTAATAAGTTCAAATCTTGCTGATGCTGAAAAACAGCTGAATGATATTAAGAAGGAAAAGGAAACATTACGTGATAAAGTCAAGAATAATTTATTATTTTTCGGTTCTTTGGCAGCTGCATTAGTGTCAATCTTTACTGCCTACAAATTTATTCAGGGAAGTATTGACAGGAAGAAACTTATTGAATTGCATAAAAAACTAACTTCTAAAAAGAAAGACAAAAAGAAGAAGAAAAAGAAATAATTATTATAAGTTAGCACCAATATCGAGGCTCCTTCTAAAACTTTATAAAAAGAGTTCAAGGGGTTGCTCCCTACGGGACTTGAACGATTTCAAACAAAACAGAATAAAGAGCCGAGTGGTGCTAACTTAACGTTTTTAGTTAATGATTAAACGAAAATAATCTGGCAGGGGATTTAATTAATAGTGCTTACTTTCTATTTCTTATATATTCAATTACCGCAGGAAGTATAGATAGAGCTACTATTGCTAAAATGACCAATGAAAAGTTTTCTTTTACTGCCGGCATATTTCCGAAGTAATATCCGCCAAATGTGAATAATGTTACCCACATTATTCCCCCAACAACATTGTAGAAAATAAACTTTCCATATTTCATCTTTCCTATTCCGGCAACAAACGGAGCAAATGTTCTTATTATCGGCATAAATCTTGCAATGATTATTGTTTTTCCTCCGTACTTGTCATAAAATGCTTTTGTTTTGTCTAAATATTCTTTTCTGAAAAATCTGCTTTTTTTGGAAAACACTTTAGACCCAACAAAATTTCCAACAGAATAGTTTATGCTGTCTCCAATTATTGCTGCTATTACTAATAAAACAAACAATAATGAAATATTCAATGAACCAATTGCTGCAAATGTTCCTGCAGCAAACAACAGTGAATCTCCCGGAAGGAGCGGAGCAATAACCAATCCCGTTTCACTAAGAATTATTAAGAATAATATTATGTATGTTGCCGTTCCATACTGTTGAATTATTCCTCCTAAAGATTTATCTAAATGAAGAAAAAAGTCAATGAAGTTGAACAAGAATTCAATCATTTTATTTCGTATCTTGCGCTGACTGTTGCTGTTACATCCAATGTTCCTGATGGAAGGTTTGTTGCAGCTTGTTTTGCATCAGATACTGCACCTTCTGCTCTTGCAAATATTGGGTATGGCATGTAACTGTAGTCCGATGATGAAACCGAAACAAGTTTTCCAACTCTTTTTCCAAATCCAGATGCAAGTGCTTCTGCTTTTGATTTTGCATCTTTTGCGGCATCAGCAAGAACTGTTTTCTTGTATTCGTTTTGTTTTTCTAAGGATAATTCGAAATTTATGTAACTTACTAAAGCTCCAGAATCAACCACTGCATCAACTATTTTCCCTGCATTGTTAAATTCTTTGCTCTTTATTTTTATTGAATTTGAAGCAGCATATCCTTTGCAGCTTTGTCCAATTTGAGTCCATTCGCAGTCTTGGTATATATTATAATTTTCAGTTTCAATATCTTTAGATTCAATTCCTATTGCTTTTAATGCATTAATGACTTTTTCAGATATTTCTGAATTCATATTTTTTGCATCATCAGCTAGTATTGCTTTAGTTAAAACTTGAGCATAAACAACTACCTGATCTGGAGGGACAGTTACTTGAGCTGAACCTGTAACATCGACAGTATTATCTGTGCTTGGTGTTACATACGAAACGACCCCAATAACTCCTACAAGAGCTATTAAAGCGATAATTATTGCTGTCCAATTAAGCTGATGTTTCATAGTTATGTTCCAAACTTAATCCTATTTAAAGTTTGCGATAGCAAATTCTGTCAGACGTTAGTTGTCTAAAACAATATCGTTACGAATACCGCCAATAGTATCATATTCCCGAAGTCAGCAACCGATGTTGCAATAGGAATTAAGAAATTATTAGGATCTTCATGATTTTTGAAGACGTGCAATCCTGCAAAAATTGATACTACAAACAATAATGTAACTAAAACCGCAACATCAAGCCAAACAATAAACATTAATTTTCCTGCAGTAAGCAAAGTTACTTCATAGTTTGAAAATCCTGAAATTATTAATGAAATTATTGCACTGGCCGAAGAGATTAAAAGTGAAATAATTATTATTTGAATGTAAAGTTTTTTTATCTCTAAGTTCTTTTCCCAGTCTTTTTTTACTTTTCCTTTGTAAAGCATGGTTGCAAAACGAGATGAAATTATTGAGCCATAGTCTCCGATCATGTCGTTTAATGCGGGAAGCATTATTATCAGCGGAGTTATTGTTATGAATAATGTTTTTATTCTTTCTAAAGCAAATCCGCCAAATGAGCTTATTGCTGATGCAAAAACAAGTATCAAAAAACTTTCTTTAAGTATGGTTTTCATTGCATGAGACTTTGGACCATATTCTTTCATATAGAATAAAGTTTCTTTGGAAAACTTATGCACTTTGTGAAGATGATGCAGTAATGGGTGATGTTTTTTTCTTTCTATTCTGCTTACTTCGTGCAAATGTCCCGGCAATTTTTTTGTATGTATTATTTTGTGTTTTGTCATTTTTAGATTATTGCTATTGTTAATAACAATGCAAGCGTAGTTGTAACGTCTCCTGTTGAGGTAACAAATGGTCCCATTATGTTATTTGGATCATGCCCTTTCTTGAATAAACTGAGTGTTGCCAGCAGCGTTATAGGTATTTCCGCTATGTTCGCGATTGTTGCGGTAATTATCGGAATGAATATTATTTTTGTTGAAGAAATTCCCAATACAAAATAAGTAAATGCAAATGCAATTAATCCAAGAATAAAAGAGGTTATTATTGCAAGTAAAAATGAAGCGGCAAGATTCGCATTGATTAGTTTTGTTCTTTTTAGCTTTGGCTTTACAATTCCTAAAAATAATCCTGCACTTAATCTTGATGCAAAAGCTCCGCTTATGTTCCCTCTCATTTCTAAAAGTCCCGGTAAAAGAATAAGCATTCCAGGTATTAATAGTATTTTATCGGTATATATTGCAAGAATGGTTCCAGTTATTAAGCCTCCAAACACAGAAACAAGCTGCGAACTGATGATTTCCTTGAAGTTGTTATCAAATATGTTCATAAGGCTTTATAACCCCCTTTCACATTAAAAAGCTTTCTGAATTAGATAATAAGTTAGCACCAATGCCGAGGCTTAATATAAAAATTCTTAATAAGAGTTCAAGGGAATTCAATTCGAGTTCGAATGCATAGCTCTTCTTTGCAGAGATTGTGCCTTATGGGATTTGAACGATTTCAGATAAAATCAAATTACAAGCCGAGTGGTGCTAACTTTTACTAACAAATTAACGACAAAAGTTATTTAAATCAGCTCATCCTTCAAATTGGCATGAGTTTGAAAGACAGTCTTCTGGAATTGGGTAGTACGTATGAAGAAATCAAAAATGCTGCTAGAGTTGCTATAAACCAAGTCAAATCCAAGGCAAAAGACATAACTGATGTTCAAAGGATACAGTATTTGATTGAAACAAAGGAATTTAATCTTAAAACTAATCTTCTTGCTGTTTTTGATTTAGCTGAAAGACACGAAGTTAAGGTTGATACTTTGAAAAAATTGCATAGAAAGTATTCTGATATTGAAGCTGGTGTTTCAAGAGACAAGAAAAAACTTGAAGAATTAGGGTTGAAGAATATTGTATTCGGTCCTAAGGCACTTGGTGCTTTTGCGGCGAATGGCTCAACCATTTATTTGTATATTAATTCACTTAATAAAACCGTTAATGTCAAAATCTATCCTGAAGATGAAGAAAAAGGATGGGGACAGCCATTTGAGAAGTACGCTTACGCTTTGAAGAAAGATATAGAGAAGACAATACAAGAGTAGTTCTTTAGATTTTATTTTGCCATCAACATGTGAAATCCAATATAATTTAGATTTACTTGCCGGGAGGGCTCGTTCTTTGCGATTAGCAAAGCTTGCACAACTAAAGGTTGGGCATTGTCTTACGGAAGTACGGCAGACTGCTTAACGGAAAATGGTCGAGCCGATGGCAAAATAACTTTTTCGGTTAATTATTATTACGAAAATAAGTTTGTCGGGGCACAATAAGTTAACACTGAAGAACAAGAGATAAATAAAAAAATAATCCGTTTTTACGCGGATGTTTTTAAGCTGTGAAAATTCGATTAGAATTTTGGCTTATGTTTTGCATAACAATCTCTACAATAGACTGGTCTGCCTTCTTTTGGTTTGAAAGGAACTTCGCATTCTTTTCCGCAATCAGCGCAAGTTGCCTTGTGCATTTCTCTTGGTCCGAAATCTCTTCCAAATCCGCCTTGGTTAAAACCCATGGTATATATTCACCCGTGTTAATTAGTTATACTGCTTAACTATACTAGAAGTATTGTTCGCCTGTATACTAGAGTATATAGGTTCGTTGTAGTATTTAAAGGTTGTGGATTAGGTCGAGATGGGGTTTAGGAGAATTTGAGTGTATAATACTTATGTTCAACTGCCGGGAGAATTAGAAACTAGGGGGCTGGCTCTTAAAAATTTATGGTCTACAATTTATTACGTATGTCTCTCTTTTTACTGGTTGTTCATTTTTCTCCCAGATTCTTTTGTATTCGAAATTTATTTCAAATGTTCCATCTTTCAATGTAGCAAAATCAAAAAATACCCTGCTGGTACGATCAAAAATAATAGGTTTTCTTGGTAAACAATCGCTAAGATGCTCCGCTACCCCCGCTAAACCTGACGAGTAACTGACTCTGGGTATTTTTAAGTTAAAAAAATCACAAGGTATATTTGTTTTAATGCGTTGTAATATCCCAGATATTCCTGGTGAATATTTAAATTTACGACGTGCAACAGGACGTCCTTCGTATAATTGATTAAGTGTTTTAATTTCATCAGAATTAAATAACGGATACCAAGAATATCCCGTAGTTCCAAAACTTTCTAATTCTATTGTAAATTGTTTCCCAACTTTTGCATCTATTGTTTGTCTTTTAATATCTTTTACTTGGTTCATTTCTACACCAACTCAACACCAATATATAAATCTTTCTATTTGTAACCACTATCAAGTAACTATTTTATAAAAGTCATAAAGCTTAAATAGTCTGTTTCTCAATAACAGATTATGAAAACATTAACGGCAGTCATCATAAAAGAAGACAAAATATACGTAGCAACTTGCCCGGAAATAGGTACAGCTAGCCAAGGAAAGACAGTAGATGAAGCGATAGCTAATCTTAAAGAAGCAACAGAATTATACCTCGAAGAATTTCCTATGAAAAAGGGGCCACATCCTCTTATGACAACCTTCGAGGTGGCAGAAGGTGCCAGAGCTTAAACGCATTTCGGGAAAAGACTGCATTAAAATTCTTTGTAACAAGTTTGGTTTTCAAATAGCAAGACAAAAAGGAAGTCATGTTGTTCTAAAAAAAGAAACTCCAAGTGGAAAAGTCGGCACTGTTGTGCCGGTGCATGAAGAATTAAAGATGCCAACATTACGAAGTATATTGAAACTTGCGCATATATCGGAAGAAGAATTTTCCAAATATCAATAGAGCCAGTCCCTTTACCAATTATACTGCCGACGACTTTCTCATTTTCACAATATAAAATATCTCATTTTCATATGTTCTAGTCGTAAACTCCAATCCAAGTCTTCTCAGCATCTTCTGGAATCCAGCTCGCCTAGGAGAATTCATTCGCCTATTTCCTAATGTTTTTGTTGAAAATGAAGCAATAAGTGTTTTAGCATTCAAACTTTTAACAATGTTTTCTGTTGTTTTAAAATCAAATAAATCAAACAATTTCCATGCAAGAACCGTATCAACTTTAAATTCTTTTAATTTTGACCAATCTTTGGTTAAATCAATTAATTCAGCTCGGCATTTTTTCTTCTGAATTTTAAAATATTCAT
>JBBSYT010000021.1:0-18907 GCA_038045085.1 Nanobdellota archaeon | reverse complement strand
TCAGCTCTTGCAGATACTAATTTTTTGTTTTTATCAAAGTCCGGAGTAAAGTCTTTCTTGTATTTCTCTACTAGTTCAAGAGTTATCCTTTTGGTTAGTTTAGTTTTGATTCTTCCCATAGAACTTATGACTTATGGGGGGTATTTAAAGGTTTTGTCTTATTAAATCAGCAATAGATTTCAGTTCTCGTTCAGGACTCGGCTCTCTGCTTCCTGGTCTATATAAGAATTCTCTTGGCTCGTATTGGGTTATTCCTGTATCTCCTTCTTTTCTCGGAAGTATGTGCATCTGAAAATGAGGAACACTTTGTCCTGCTAGTTTTCCTTCATTCCATGCATAATTGTAACCTTCCGCACCAAACGTTTTATGCATGGCTTTTTTCATTCTAAATAATATATCAAATACATCAACAATTTCATCTGCTTTTAATTCTTCAACTGTTGCAACGCATCGTTTCGGGCAAACTAAAACATGTCCGGGAACAATTGGAATATTTGTAGGAAATGCAAAAGCGTGTTCTAAACTAATTATTGTTCTTTCCTTAATTTCAGGAAGTTCGCAAAAGGCGCATTTCATTTTAATTTATCTTCCAGCTTTGGCATGTGCCCTTCAATTAACAGTTATATAAATAGCTTTCTAAATCATTTGTAATATTTTTAGCAAACATTTATATTCATGTAAACTTTCTAATTTTCTATGGTTGCAGTATTAGAAGCATTAAGAAAAACATTTGCTCCAACGCCAGTTGAGAGTGCGGTGGATTTTGTGCGTTCGTATGTATCTCAGCCTTTTTGGTCACCCGGAAAGTCTTATGTTTCTCAAGAAGAACACTTCAATACATTAAGAAACATACTCGAATCGGCAGAACATGTGTGGCTTCTGGGCGGCGATAAAGAATTTTGGAGTCATTCTAAAACTCAGGAGCTTCTTTCTGAAAAATTAAAATCTGATGATTTTTCAATAAACGGGGTAATTCCCGAGAGTTCAAAAAATACATTTTATAAATTTGCGAAAGACGGAAAATCACCCAAGATATATACGATTCCTGAAGAAATGCCGGTAGCGATGGCGATGTTCAAAAATGAATTCGGATACCGCAGTCCTAAGACTAATATGAGTCCCGCTCCACTTTTCAGTATTTTTGATTCAACAAAGAAATCAAAATACAAAGGAGAAGCACATATTCCTTATCGTGCAATACTTGCTCCAGGGGATATTGCTGATGTGTACATCAATCTTATGCACGTAATAGGAAGTTTACAGCCAAAAGGAAAGGAATTAGAGAGGCAGCTAAAAATTACAGGGAATCTGGAAGAGCACATAAGGGTAAACAAACTTTTTGGAAGAATTGATGACTTGTAGAAAGATTAAATCAATTCTGTCATTAGTTTAGCAGCCAATTTGGAAGTCAAATCAGCAACATCCAATGAAGGATTAACCTCAACAATATCAATCATTTTGATGTTGTCTAATTTATTTAATCTTTGGATGAAATAAATTAATTCTCTGCTTGATAATCCGCCTGGTTCTCTATATCCAGTTCCCGGAGCAAAAGCAGGGTCGACTGCATCAATATCAATTGACATATAAACAGAATCCCATTTTCTGATTTTTTCCATTACCGCTTCGCATACATTTTCGATTTTATGTTCAAATATATTTTTCATGCAGTAAATTGATAGTTTATTCTTATTCGCAAAATCAGTTTCAATTTTGTCAGAATTTCTAACTCCGATTATAATCGCATTTTCTTTTTTAATAATTCCTTCTGAGATTAAAGACCTTAACCAATCTTCCTGTGAATCGACCCCTATTTTGTCCATCAAATCCGGATGCGCATCAAATATTACAATTCCTGCATTTTTATGCTTAGAACTAAATGCTTTAAAGCAAGGATAAGAAATAGAGTGGTCTCCGCCGAGAATTAAGCATTTTTCATTAAGTGTTAATATTTTCTTGTAAATATTATTGTGCGAAGTTTCAATGTTAAAATTATCAACTTCAATTTCTTCAAATTCAAATTTAGGTTTTAAACCAAATTCGTTAGCTTGCAAATCATGAAGCTGTTCCTGAATCTTGTCAGGAGCGTCTTTAGCACCATTTCCGCGGCCTAATCCTCCTCCTCCGAATGGTATTTTGATTACTTTCATTTTTTAATCATTAACTTTTTCAGTTCTAATATAAATTCTTTTGCTCGTTTTAATGAGGTTCTGGCTTTGCTTTCTTTTGTCTGTTCCAGCATATTGTACTGGAAAGTTGAACGTTTCCCGAGCTCAAATTCATAATTTTCAATCAATTCTTCTGCTTTTATTGATGCTATCTCAAGAGCATCATGCTGTACGGCCTCGTATTCCTCAAAAATTCCCGTTTTTAACTTGTCAAGAACAAGCACAATCAATGCGTCGTTTGTTACCTTATGGACAATTTTGTCCTGAGTTTTGTATCCGAGATGAAGAAGAACGGAGTTTGCAGCATAAAACATGGCATAATATGATGTCACAATAACCCATAAATGCGGATTTAATGGACTCTTTGAAAGTTCGTCGGCAACCTGTAACGATAGTTCTGCATTTTTTAAATACATTTCTTCTGAAGTTTTATTAGTTTCTTTTTTTATCAATCCGTCTTTTAGATAACTGTCAAAATTAAGTTTCGCTTCTTTTTTTCGTTTATCATCAATCATCGCAATTCCCCATAATATGCTTCAATTCCTTTTAATATTATGTTATTTTTAATTGCTTCGCTTCCAACAGTAATCTCTCTCGAATTTTTCATTGCCTTGAAATCCTGTTCTGTAAACACATTTATGTGTATTTTTAATGGAATGAGCGAGGCAACACGATTAATATCATTTTCCATTTCCTGTTTTGGGACTATAAATAACAAATCTATATCTGAATGTTTTGTTTGAGTCTGTTTCACATGTGAACCGAACAGAAGCATAATATACAGCGAACTTTTAAGGTTTCGATCAAAATAGTCAAGTATGGTTCGTAAATCCTTGTTTTTTAGCGCTTCTTCTCTTCTTTGATATTCTGCAATCAGAATCTTTTCTGATAACTTATAGACAAGACTTATCTGAAATGATGAGCCTATCTTTATTTTTTCAACTAATCCGTTAGAAAGTAGAATGCTAGATGCTGTGTGAACTATTTTATAATCTGCTTTTATTTCTTTGGCAATAGTCCTGATTGTTTTTGGTTCTTTATTGCCAAGCAGACATTTTAGGATTTTAATCTCTGTTTCCATAGGTATCAAGATACATAACGTTATGTATTTATATACTTTTCTATTTGGTCTTAAATCTTACCCTCTAGATCTGATTTTTAAATCGCAGCAGGTATATGACACAAGGTAATCTTCCTCCAAGTGGTATTTTGATTACTTTCATGAGAATTAAAAAGAACTAAACTTATAAAAGCTTATCTGTGCTTATTGACATATGCTTCTAATGTATCTCTTCTGACTCGTCCAACGTCTTCTTTGTCAACAAATATTCTTGCAAAATATCCCTCTGGTATGAAGCCGATAATTTGACTATCTTGCAGAATTATTTTAGTCAATCCAATCTCCCTCAAGAATTCAGCTTTTTCCTTAGTGCTCCACGCACCATCTTTACCGGCAGATATTTGTTCTGCTTCCAACATGATGTCGCTTGTTTTATTTGATGAGATATTAAAGTTTTTTTGGACAGAATAAAGCTTATTGAAACCAATAGAACCAACATATAATACGGTCGCTATGCCCGCTCCAATGATGATGTTTCTGCTTCTTCTTCCTTGTTCTAGAAATCGTGGAGATGATGCATATGCCAATGTCATGCTCATGCAATTTCAACCTATTATTTAAAGATAACTATCCGCAGAGTTTGCTACCTTCTAATATATATCTTTTAGAAAAGTCTTGAAAATAACTATTGATCTCCGTTAATATCGGGTCTTCTTAATTTTACATGTTCTGTTCTTTTCACGAAATTAATGAATTTTAAGTACAGTTCCATATTGTTGCAGACAAAAAAAGGTTTTTGATGGTCTTCGCTGATTATTTTATCATCTTTGATGTTCATAGTATTTCTAAAAATAGTATGCTCTCTTTCAGTTCCAAGTTCGAATGGTTCTACACTCAGGTCGTATGTTAAAATCTGTTCGTATGTTCCATTTCTTGTATTTCTTTTTTCTACACTGTACGTGTGTTCCTTTCCAAGTCTTTCTGAAAATCGTATTAATGCAGTTGTTATTTTTTCTTCAAGAGTTCTTTTTGTCATTTTTAAATCAACTTATATCTATTATAAAAAGGTATCCTAAAGTTTATAAATGAGCTAAGTTTTGCAGAAGCGATGGCATCGGGAAACTTTTTAGTCGGAAATGATGGTCTTACTATTGAGGGTTTTGATTATGCAGTTCTTCCATTGCTTCAAAAAGCAGGATATTCTGTTCCTGATAAATATGAATCACTAAATCGTGCCTCTGTTTTAATTTCTTTAATTGGTAAGGAAGATTTGGAAAAAACTCTTGCAGGTGTTCTTAATGGAGAATATAGAAGATTAATGGATTTAACAAGAAAAAACGGAAATCCGCACCAAGTTGTTCATGCTCATCAATTAAGCGATTATAAAACAATTGGTGTTTATTCTGATGACCAAACTGCATCAAAAATGTTCGCATCAATAGCTCTTCAGATTCAGACAAAGAACTCAGCAGATGAACTTGACAAATTATTAGAGACATTAAGAGTAACGGGAAAAGCTCTTTCCAGTTCGTAATTAAACATTCATGCAAAACTATAACTGTGATATTAAACAGGAGAATTTGATTAAAAATGAGTGAATTTAGACTTGAACTTCTGGCGGACGATAAAACTAGTATTGTGGCTTCTAAAAAGACAGTTATGCAGCAAGCAGATGAATTTAAACAGGATTACATTTCAAGCCATCCGGAATACAAAGAAATACTTTCGCTTAAGAGTTATGGAGAGACCTACAACCTGCCGAACGAAATGAAGTCAATGGCTACTTTTTTCAATGATTTGGATGTTGCAAGATTTTGGGGAACGATAGAATTTGTTGACGGAAGACTCCCTAATCAAAATTCGTCAGCATCTTTGTTCGAACCTACTTCGGTAAAAGATACCCTTAAGAAAAACATAGAAAACAGAGAAAAAGCGAAAACATTATTTTCCCATGACGATTTAGAAAAAATTCTTAATATTGCAGTAAATCAGGCTTTGCTTGTTCCCAAAGAAACAAGCATGCCGGGAACCTACATAGGTCATTCAATTTTATTTGATGAACTTGTGGAAAAGAAAGACAGCATTTTTAATGGTGTTGTTGATGAAAATTTCAGAAAGAGATTAAATAACGGAAGATTCTGGAAACTTTTGCCCGATATGAGTACTGGTTTAAATCACGGATATGGATATGCTGTTGTTGATGATGTTTTGGTCAATTATCCTGGTGATTTTGATGCAGCTTTTTTCCCAAAAAAAGGATTTGAAATATTTTATAGAAACAGAGGAGAACGAATGCATTTTGATTTATCTCATTTAAGAGATAAGGCAGTTGATAAATATTTTAAATTTGTAAATGACATTCATTTGAATATGTCCGATGATGAGTCTTTTAAACACACTCAGCATTTGCTTAAACCGCTTATACTTGAATTAATTCAGTTTTATGATTCCGACTACAATAAAGAAGAATTGAGATTTAAAGGAAATAAAGACAAATGCAAAGCAATGCTGAAAAGTAAAATAATTCAAGACTGCCTTAAAAAATCAGAGTTGGCTGGCAAAGCTGTTGCAGAACACTTCGAAACTCATATTGCATACGGTCATGACCAAGACAGAAATGAAACTATAAGTTATATGGGTCTTATTCCAAACCCAACTGACTTTTTAGAAAAACTATTAAATGTAAATCACGGTTCTACTAGCTTTCATAATCGTAGAGATATAGCGAAGTTTGTTTACGAATGCGGAAAAAGCGGAGTAGACCTTGGTATGTTCTTTGATTACAATTATAAGAAAAAGGTTGCTGTTAAGAGTTGATATATTCTTCGCTACTTTCTAATGACTAACACTAGAAAGCCTTATATACTACCCAGCGTTATTTTAATTTATTGGTACTAAATAACCAAAGAAGCCAAGGCACAATCTCGGCAAAGCCGAGCTGTGCGCAAAAAAGCTTACGCTTTTCTTGCGCTTCTCATAGGCGAAAAGAAGTAATTCACTTCAAAAATGATGTTTCTTCTTTTCTAAACAGCTACCATAGCTATCATGAACGTACAAAGCTACGTATGTACGCGGAATTAAATACAAAAATGAACTTAAAAGAAATAAAACTACAACTAGAATTAGAAAAAGCAGTCATGGATTTAGGATTCACTGACTTCACAGAAATACAAGAAAAATGTATTCCAATAATTCAGTCGGGAAAAGACATCATAGGACAATCATATACAGGTTCTGGAAAAACAGCAGCATTTGGATTTCCAATGCTTGAAAAAGTAACAACAGGACATGGATTACAATCAGTAATTTTAGTTCCTACAAGAGAATTATGCAATCAAGTTGCTAAAGAATTAGTTAAATTCTCAAAATATAAAAGAACACAGATTGTTGAAGTTTATGGGGGAGTTTCAATAAACCCTCAAATCAATATGCTGCGAAGGGCAGATGTTGTCGTTGCAACCCCCGGAAGAATGCTTGACCATATGGAAAGAAGAACAGTTGATTTAACTAAAGTTAAAATTTTAATTTTAGACGAAGCAGACAGAATGTTCGATATGGGATTTATTGACGATGTAAAAAGAATAATTTCTCAAATTCCAAAAGAAAGACAGACATTATTGTTTTCAGCTACAATGTCCCAGGATGTTTATGAAATAGTAAAATATTACATGAAAAATCCAGAAAGAGTAAAACTTCAGTCTTATTTGGACAAAAGCAAAATAATTCAGCATTATTATAATGTTGAATCAAAAGATAAATTTTCTTTACTTTTACATTTAATGAAAGGAAGAAGGGGATTAACTTTAATTTTCTGTGCAACAAGACACATGGTTGATCAATTAGGACGAAATTTAGAAAAGAATGGAGTTAAAGCAAGAGCACTGCACGGTGGATTAACACAAGCCAAAAGAACTCAGGTTATGGAAATGTTCCACGCAAATCAATTGGATGTTTTAGTTGCTTCAGATGTCGCGGCAAGAGGATTAGACATTAAGGGGATAACATTTGTTGTTAACTATGATCTTCCAAGAACATCAAAAGATTATGTTCATAGAATAGGAAGAACTGCAAGAGCAGGAGCAGAAGGAAAAGTTGTTTCATTGTTGTCTGCAATGGATCATGATAATTTTAGAAAAGTTTTGGAAGACAGATCGTTGTTAGTTGAAAAATTACCTTTGCCTGAATTTGAAAGAGTCGCATTTACGCGAGGAGAAACTCGGCAGCATGGTGGCGGTAGATTTGGAAATAGAGGCGGCGGAAGAGGCGGTCAAGGCGGTGGTTTCAGACCAAGACATAGTCATAATACTGGATTCGGCGGGGAAAGCCGAGAATCGCGTTATGGCAGTCATAGTGGCGGAAACAGGTCCGGTGGAATTAGATACGGCGGAGATAGAAATCGAAATCGCGGAAACCGAGAAGGTGGAAGCGGTTTTAGAGACGTTTAATTTATTATGATTTTACCATCAGTTCGGCTTTATTTTTATAATTGCCAATATTTATATATGTTCTATTTCCATTGAATTGGAACAATGGTTTATGAAGAGGATAAAAATTCTATTGGCGAGGCAGTTGAGCAGCCGTATCGTAATGGAGAGTTTAACAGAAATAATACTCACGTTAAAATAGCGAGCGATGGGGTACAGAACGATATTATACTGATTTATCTTAAAGAAATTGGTAAAACAAAATTATTAACCAAAGAACAAGAAATTCAATACGCAACTGAAATACAAAATGGTTATAAAAAAGCAGATAATGCGAGAAGGAAATTTTGTTTTTTAGTAAAGCAAGATGATAATCAAGATGAGAAAAAACTATTATTACAAATTCTTGAAGAGATAAGTCCACACAAATATGTTAAAAGAATTAATTTGAACAAATCTTCTGAGGGCATAACTAATGTTAACCGAGGAAGAGCGGCGGCTTACATTAGAAAAATTATTGACTCTAATCCTCACATTATTAAAAATGAAAGATATCTTACAAAAGGAGCTTTCGGTAAACAAATCCATTACCTCGAAAAGATTCTTAATCATTATAATGAAGTCGATGCATGGAAAAAGAAACTAATCGAAACGAATCTTAAACTCGTTGTCAGCGTTGCAAAGAAATATACGGGAAGGGGTCTTGATTTAATGGACTTAATTTCTGAAGGAAATATTGGACTTATTCGTGCATCGGAATTGTTTGATCCAAAAAGAGGATTCAAATTTTCAACTTATGCAACATACTGGATAAGACAAGCGGCATCTCGTGCTGTTGCAGACCAAGGAAGAACAATAAGACTTCCTGTTCATCTCGGAGAGAATTTAGGCAAAGTTAGAAGAGCCGAAACAAATCTTGAAAGTAAATTAGGCAGAAAACCTACGATAGATGAAATTTCAAAAGCATCAGGATTGGCTTTTTACACAATAAACGCAGTAAGAAAGGCAATGGTAACTATCGAAGTAGATTCTATTGACAGACAAATTGGAGAAAGTCCAGAACATACTATTATGTCTTTGATTAAAGACCCAGACTCTGATTTTACAGAAAATTTAGATAAGGAGAGGCTAATGAATTATATTAAGAATGAATTTAAACCATATTATGCAAATTCAAAGAGGCTGGATTTAGTTGCTAGAACAAACGATGAACATGTACGTAATTTGGATATACTTGCATTAAGATTCGGTCTTAGTCCTTATAACAAAACACATACTCTCGAAGAAACAGCGGCAGTTTACAGACTCACTAGAGAAAGAGTTAGACAAATTGTTGATAAGCTTCTTGTTAAATTATCAAAAGATGAAGAGTTTGTTAAAATATTTAAAAAGTAATTACATTTCTTCAATAACAGAAATTCCGAGCAAATACAAACAGTTCTTCAGCACCTTGGAAAAACAGTCAACTAAAACTAATCTCATCTGCTCTTTTTCAGAGCCAATAACCTGGCTTGCATGATAAAATTCATTGAATTTATGAGACAATTTATTTGCATAGTTTGCAATTTCATTCGGAGCTAAGTTTTTATAAGATTGGAAAACAACTTCTGGGAATCTGCTTAATTCTGTTATTAATTCTTTTTCAATTGGTTCAATGTCTAACTCGTATTTCTTATTCGAATATTTTGCTTTTCTCAAAATACTTTTTGCTCTTGCATATGAGTATAATAAGTAAGGACCTGTATCTCCTTCAAATCTTAACGCTTCTTCTTTGTCAAATATGATTCCTTTATTTGTGTCTTGTTTCAGCATAGAGTATTTTAATGATGCGATTGCAATAGCCAAAGCTCTCTTTTCAAGTTCCTTCTTATTTATTTTCTCATCTCTTTCCAATATTTTTTCAGAGGCAAATTCGACTAGTTCATTTTTGAAATCGGAGTATATTATGTTTGTTCCTGTTCTTGAACTCATTTTTCCTTCAGGAAGTCTAACTTCATTTACGGGAACGTAATGGCAATTTTTAGCTTGTTTAAATTTCATCAATTCAAGTGTTTTAAATATCTGCATAACATGAAGTCTTTGTTCACTTCCAACTACATAAACTGCTTTGTCTATTTTATGTTCTTTGAATTTCTTTTCGGCTAATGCTAAATCCTTTGCGGAGTACAAAACTGTTCCATCTGCTCTCAGAAGAACCCAAACTCCCATATTATATTTTTCAAAATTAATTATTGTTGCTCCGTCAGAAATATCGGCAATTCCGTCTTTAACTAGTTCTTTTGCTATTTCTTTTCCTCTTTTTTCAACTTGAGATTCGAAGAAATATTCATCGAAATGAGTGTTTAATTCTTTGTAAATTATTTCAAATGCATCTAATGAATCTTTTCTTGTAATTTGCCACAGTTTAATTAGTTCTTTGTCTCTTGCTTCTAATTTTCTGTTTATTTCTTGAACTTCCTCCTCCAGTTCTGGTTTTTCTGCTAATCTTTTAATAGCATCAACGTATATCGAAGCAATCCAAGATTCATCTTTTTTTAGTTTTTCTTTTGAATGATATTTTTTGTAACACCAAATCCATTTTGCAACGTGCATTCCGATATCGCCATTGTAGTTTGCTCTGATAACTTTATTACCGCAAAATTCCATTATTCTTGCTATGCTTTCTCCCAATGAAGTTCCCCTCGTGTGCCCAACGTGAAATGCTTTATGCGTATTAGCTTGTGAAAATTCAACCATTACTTTTTCATTTGAAAGTTTATGTTTTCCATAGTTATTTTTTTCTTTTTGAATGTTCGCTATTGTTTCTTTTGTAAACGACGTCCTATCTACGAAGAAATTTACATAGGGTCCGGTTGCTTGAATTTTCTCAATTCCATTGATTTTTGGAATTTTTTTAACTAATTCTTTTGCTATTTCAACTGGATTTTTCTTGTATTCTTTTGCCAATGGGAAACAAGGAAAAGCATAATCTCCCAATTCAGAATTCGAAGGAACTTCTAATTCAACATTTTTTACTATTTTACTGAGCGTCTTTACTATTTCCTCTTTGAAATCCATACATCTAGAAAGTAAATAAAGAAGTTATAAACTTTGTTAATATTCAAGATCCTCATTTACGACTTTCTCTTCATTAGGGTCTATTGTTTCCTCTTCGTACCCCCTTGTGAAGCTTTGTTCCAGAATTGACTGTCCGTCATCCTCTTCTTCCAATTCTGCGCTTTCTTCTACTCCGCTTTCAAATATTTCTTCGTCAAAGTCTTGTTTCATTTCTAAACCACCTTTGCTGAATACCCAAAGTAGTATCTTTTATATATTTAGCATATAAAATATATATTAATATATACTTTGCTCTTAAATAAAGCTTATATATGTGGGTTTTAGTTTACTTGTTATGTTTACCTACAATATCAATCCAGTTTTGCTTAATTTAGGACCTTTAGAGATAAGATATTATGGATTACTCTATGTCATTAACGCAATTCTTGCTTATTTTATTTTGAAGAATCTTTCTAAAAAAGGATTTGTTAAGATAACTGCCGAAAAGATTGAAGATTTGCTTGCCTATGCAGTTATATCCGGCGTAATCGGAGCAAGATTATTCTACATATTGTTTTACAATTTTAAGTTTTATTTGCAAAATCCGTTTGAAGTCATTGCCGTATGGCATGGCGGATTAAGCTTTCATGGCGGGTTGTTTGGTGCATTAATCGGAGTTTATTATTTCTCAAGAAAGTTTAATTATAAATTTTTACAGTTAATTGATGTTATGTCAATTCCTTTGGCTTTAGCTGCCGGAATCGGAAGACTTGGAAACTTCATTAATGGCGAATTAATAGGCAGAGTAACAGATGTTTCATGGTGTTTTGATTTTGGAGATAAACTGTGCAGGCATCCTTCTCAGCTTTATGAAAGTCTTTATTCTTTTTTTATCTTCTTTTTATTATGGAAACTAAAAGATAAGAAGATGAAGACTGGTGTTTTATTTTCTTTGTTTGTTATGCTGTATTCATCATTGAGATTTTTAACTGAATTTTTCAGACAGCCGGACTCTCAAATCGGGTTTATTTTCGGGTTGACACTGGGGCAGTGGCTGAATATGGTCATGTTTGTTATTGGTTTTTTCTTTTATAAAACCAATAAGGATATAAAGGGTAATAAATAGTTATTTATTATGAAAATAATCTATGAACCCAAAAAGTGTATCGGGTGCGGTTCATGTGTTACATCCTGTCCTTCACTCTTTAAAATGGGCAAGGATAACAAGGCTATAATGCTTAAGGCAAAGAAAGTAAAGGATAATTTTGAATTAGAGATAAAGTCGGAAACCCAGGAAATTAAAGATGCAGTCGATATGTGTCCTACGCAGTGCTTTAAGATTGAGAAGTAATTTACTTTACAAATTCAACATTTTCCAGTTTTTCAAATTCTTTATCTCCAGTTAAGAATTTAATTCCGAGCTTATTCGCAATCGAATAGCCTATGCAATCGGCCATAGATAATTTGCGGGATTTATTTTTCAATTTAAATTTGGCAGCATTTTCTATTACTTCTTCGTCAAAGTCAACTGTAGACCCGAAGTATTCGTGTAGTTTTTCTTGAGCAGTTTTCTCGCCAAATTCTTTCAAAAGACCATAATATAATTCAAATAAGTTTATTTTGGCAGTCACTATGTTCACATCAATATACATTAAGTATTTTATGTTTTTCCTAAATATCTCGAATAAAGCATATGTATCAAAGAAATAAATATTTTCAGTCATTAAAGTCTGCTCTTATTTCGTCTTTAATCTGTTGTGAAGATTTCTTAAATCTCCCCTTTAGTGCCCCAAAGGATTTTCTTAACAGCTCCCTATTGTCTTTAATTATGAGGATTTTGAGCGTTTTCCCTCCTTTAATATGTTCTTTCCTGGCGATTTCTTTAGGTATTACTATTCCCAATGAATTTCCCCATTCCTTTGCTTTCGTCTCAATTACTTCCATTGAGTTATACATTGTATAATTCATATATAAACCTTTCTGAATTTAGTCAGGTTTATATGTTTATATATCTCACGCGCGGTTGTCCAGTGGAATGTCACTTCTGAAGTGACGTAGATGAGACTTTGTCTCAGCGTGAAGGAATAATGCCGACATAGGGATATTAATTAGCAACCTTTATATTCTTGTTTGACTCAAAATTCTTATGGGAATTGAAGAAAGATGTTATGCTCCTGCTATAACAACGGCAGAAATTTCAGCATTCAGAGAACTGCGAAATAATCCAAAACATTACGGCAGATATTATGGAAAATTAAGATCTCTTAAGCTTCGTGTTGACGATAGAACTGTTGCACTTTTTAATTCAATTTACAAAGAAACAGAACGTGCAGTTAAATTGCAGAAAAGACATCCTCTGTAATTTATTTCTCAACAATAAAAAAATCAGTATAATTTTCTTTGCTGTTTGCAGCGTCTTCTGTTAATATTTCCAATCCATCAAATGCTTCTTTCATCCCTAACGCCATTCCGTGCTTTATTTTTTTGATTATTTCAATCCCTTTTTCTGTGCTTTCGACTGGAATTTGTTTTATGTTTGGATATCTGCTTAAATAATCTGAACATTGTATTAATGCATTTGGATGCGAATAAACTACATCTAGTTTAGTTCTTGAATAGCATCCTGCAGCCATTCTTATATAAACTCTATGTGTTCCTATTATTTTTAGATTATGTTCTTTTATCAGTTTTTTGCAGTTAGGAACTTCTCCCGAAAGAAGATTCCAGTACGCCATTACTGATCTTTCTCCTTTCTTTATGCTTCTAGCTACTTCTTCCAGCGATGGTTTTGCAACTAATGTGTCGCTTTCATCTCTTGTTTCTTCTGCAGCCATTTTTGAATACGTAATTCTACCTAAGTGATAATAATTCATTTTTACCTCTTGTTTTTTAAAATTTAGAAGCTCTTTTTTATTTTCATGAATGGTTTTTCAGACCTTAGAACATGAAATGTTATTAGAGCAATGAGTATTAAAAACTAAAAGAAAACCAAGTTAATGTTTTTGACATAACCATTGATGATAAGCCGGAGTTTATATAACTTACTATTCTTTCATCTTTTCTTCCCACTTTCTTTTAAATTCATTTAATTCTAATTCAGCTTTTGATTTCTTCGTTGCTGTTTTAAACATTAAATTGTTTTTTAATTGCAGTTCTTCTATTTGCTTATCTTTTCTTTTCAAAAATTCGGAATATGTTGTTTGCAAATCTTTCTTCTTTGTTTTCTCAAGATAAACAATGCATTGCATTGCACTCGCTATTGTTAATATTAGTAATGAAATCCAGTATAGGATACCATTTGCTTTAAAGTTTGCTAATAAAATGGCCAAAGAACTAATAAGAATTAACGATATTAAACTGAACCATATTTTGATTAACATGAAAAAAGTAATAGAAAGTTATATTTAAGATTAATTATTTCTTGCTTTGTATCCTGTGTATAGTCTATTAAATAATGCCCCGACCCCTGCATCATCGTATTTTCTCAAATCTTGAGAGGCATTTCTTCCAAATCTTCCCGAGAAATATTTTTGCAGAATTCTAACTTTCTCATCTATTCCTGATGTAAAATTAGCTATTGTGTCTGGTGATAAATTCAAATCCGCATCAACAATGAATGGCTCTCCTTTTGTTTTCTTTCTTACTGGAGCTTGGAAGATTTCCCTTCCTTTATCATAAAGAAATTCGTCTTCTGGAGAAATGCCTGTTTCATCACAAAGTCTTGCGTATTGAGGGGCATCCTGTCTCGCAAGTGCTATCGTTCTCAATTTCTCAAGTGCATATGGGAAGATCATATCATTTCAAGGGTAATACTAGTATATAAATCTTTCTATATGTTACTACTATTAAGTTACTACATAATCGAAAGATATATAAACCATTCAGGCTTAACAGGTTCTATGCCAACAAAAGCACTTCAAGTTACTGATTGTAGATTTGGCGGTATAAACCGTGTAATTGTATCCATTCCGTCAGATGGTAAATCTTCTGAGTTAAAACTTAAAGATTTAGTTGAGGATTTAGATTTATTTTTTAAACAGAAATCTTCAGATCTTTCCATTTCAAAAACACCAAGCGTATCTGTGAAAGCCGGAGTTTCTACATATGATTTTACAATATCTGGAGATGAGGTAATAAAATCAAAACTTTCTATTGTGCCTAGTGCTGTATTAAATGACAGTAAATTAACATATGATGTCTTTTTTGATATGAGAGATTATGATTTTCAGGAAATGAAATTTGGTTATTTGAGACATATAGAGAATTTAAGAAAATAATAGTTATTAGTTAAAATAAAAGAGCGTGCTTGACGGATTAAAAAATGCCAAGACGCAAAAGACTACATAATATAAAGAATTTTACCTACATACCTGACGTAGATGAAACTGGACGAAAGTGGAAAAAGACTGAAAAATGGAAGGAATTTAGTAGATGAATGGTAAAAGTTCTATATGTTGATGATGATAAATCAGGTTCTGAGTCAATAGTACTTTGTCTTGAAAATGCAGGACATGAAATTATTACAGCTTACGGCGGAAAAGAAGGCCTTGAAACTTTATTAAAAGTTCCAGGTATTCAAGTTATTATTTCTGATTACAAAATGCCGGAAATGGACGGCGGAGACTTTGTTAAAGCTGTTAGAAGTAATCCTGCATATAATTCAATTCCAATAATAGGAGTAAGTTCTGATTTTCCTAATGAAACTAAAGCAATTCTTACCGCTCATTTCGATAAACCAGTTATGTATACTATTCTTGATAAAGAAATAAAAAAATTGGCTGGACAATGAAATTAGAAACATTTTGTTTAATTGACGAATCTTTTCAGAAAGCTTTTCCAAATGTCGAGAGAACAATAAATAGAGTTTTTGATTTTTGCAATAAAAAATTAAATGCAATTAATGTTGAACTTAGACCATTGGTTGCAAATTGGAATACTAATGATTTACCGGCAACTTTGGATGGTTCTTTATCTAATCTTTCAGAACATGAAGAACACTTTGATAGAGTTGCTGGATTTACGCATAAAATTCTTCGTGATACTTATCCAGAACAAAATGTATTCTCCCCAATTAGATTACTTAAGAAATTATCCGGAGGAGATCCAAATCAAGGCGCTGTCGGAGTAAGTTAGAAAAATTTGGTTTTAATGACACAATACTTTCCTCATAAAATTCCAGTCTTGTATGAATATGGTCTTGCAAAACTTACGTTACATGAATTCGGGCACACGTTTGGATTGGCAGATAGTTATGCAAAAGAACTTTCAATAATGGATTATACTTTTGGAGCAATAATTTCTAGATTTACAAAAGAGCAATTAAAAAATATGGGAGTAAAATAAAACCTCCTCAATTAAGAGGAGGTGTCTAGGCAAGAAATTAAGCGGCTTTATAGCCTCGTAAAAAGGCTTCATCAATGGCGTTAATCTCTTCTTCTTCAAGAAGAACTTCTTCGTCTATGAAAGACTCATCAATTAAGTCTATCATTCCTTCATCAAACTCTTCTTTCATTCTTAACACCTCCATTTTTTACTGAAATACATAGAGCAGAGAAACTATATATAAACTTTGTATAAACAATATATATAAAAGAAAAAGTATATATTTTAGTAAAGTATATAAACTTCAGATAAATAACGTCTTTTGGGATAGTTAATGAAAAGGTCAGTAATACAGCTAGCAGGAAGAACTTTACTTGTTTCATTGCCGTCAAAGTGGGTTGATGCTAACGGAGTAAAAAAAGGAGACGAATTAGATGTTCTTGAGGATGGACATAAAATAATTGTTAATACAGGCAAAGCCGTAACTACAATTGAAGCAAAAGAAATCAATGCCGATGAAATAGGTTCTTTGTTAAAAAAATACATCTTCGCATTATACAAACGAGGGGTTGATGAGATAAAGATAAGATATAATGATTCTGCTATGGCCGACGTAGTTAGAAAAATAATTATGACTGAAACAGTTGGTTATGAAGTTGTAGCACAAACACCAAAGAGCTGCGTTGTAAGGTTAATTACCTCTGGAAATATAACTGAATTTGATAATTTGCTTAGAAGAGCATTCATGTTATTATTGTCGATGGGAGATGAAGCTATGACTTCATTAAAATTAAAAGCATTAGACCATTTATCTAAAACAGCATTATTGGAAGAGCCAAACAATAGATTAACAACTGTTTGCAGACGTTCATTAAACAAATGGGGGTCTGAAACGTTTAGTAAAATAGGTCCAATCTATTACATTGTTGAAGAGATTGAAAACATTGCAGACGAATATAACTTTATGTGCAATAACCTTTATTCATTAAAAGATTTTGGCAAGAAAGCCGAAATTAGAGATGAGGTTATTGGTATTTTTGAAAAAGTAAATGGAATGGTTAGATTATTTTACGAATCTTTTTACAAATTTGATATTAACAAATTAATTGCTTTGGATAAAACTAGGAGGGAAATCGTTAAAGAAGCGC
Organism: Nanobdellota archaeon; assembly: GCA_038045085.1. GTDB lineage: Archaea > Nanobdellota > Nanobdellia > Woesearchaeales > UBA10107 > UBA10107. Next base: position 1,749 of record JBBSYT010000021.1, on the reverse strand, counting down.
ATTATATGGTTGAGAATAAGAGTCCAACGGCAGCAGAATTCTACATTATGCATCACGGAATAACAATCATGGAAAGAATATATGATTTAACAGGCCCTCATCTGATTTTGGCTAAATAAATTTTAAACTTTAATCCCTTTCTTAGAATCTTTCTTCTTTTCTCCTTCGTGAGGATGTTCTATTTTAACATTCTTCATCGTTGGGAATGCAATAATATCCCTTATGCTTTCATTTCCTGTAAGCAACATTGTCATTCTGTCAATTCCTATTCCTAATCCGCCAGTTGGAGGCATTCCTGTTTCTAATGCTTTAACAAAATCTTCATCCATTGGATGAGCTTCCATTCCCGCTCTTAATTGTTTTGCTTGTGCTTCAAGCAAGAATTTTTGTTCAATTGGATCATTTAGTTCAGAATATGCGTTTCCCAATTCCATTCCGGTTGCAAATGCCTCAAACCTTTCAAGGAATTCTGGATTTTTTCTGTCTAATTTGCATAAGCAAGTAGTCTCTTTAGGGTGATTTGTTATAAACGTTGGTTGGATCAATTTATCTTGTACTAATTCATCAAATATTGTCTCTATTGCCAATCCACGAATATATTCTTTATCATATTTTATATTATATGTTTTAAGCAAATCTTTTATTTCAGAATCATCAAGTTTTGATATGTCCCCAATATTTGTATTCTGCTTTATTGCTTCAACCATTGAAATTCTTCTCCAAGGCCTTTTGAAATCTATTATGTTTTCTCCAAACTTAATTTTTGTAGTTCCAAAAATATTTTTCGCAACTCTTTCATAAATTTCTTCCGTCAATTCCATCATGTCAGAATAATCTGCATAAGCTTGGTAACATTCCATCATTGTGAATTCCGGATTATGTGATTGGTCAATTCCTTCATTTCTAAAACTTCTGCCTATTTCATATACTCTTTCAAATCCTCCCACTAGAAGTCTTTTCAAATAAAGTTCTGGAGAAATTCTTAGATACATATCCATGTTGTGAACATTATGGTGCGTCATGAATGGTTTTGCATTAGCTCCGCCGTATTGTGGCTGCAAAATAGGAGTTTCAACTTCAATAAAATTCTTTTCATCAAGAACTTTTCTTATCTCTCCGATTATCTTGCTTCTTATTATTAAAGCATCTCTTGCCGGTTTATCCGTTGCTAAATGTGCATATCTCTGTCTAAACTTAATTTCAGGATCTTTTATTCCATGATATTTTTCAGGCAATGGTCTTAAAGATTTAGATAGTAGAGTTAATTCTTTAATTTCAATGGTTATTTCTCCCGATTTAGTTTTAAACACAATTCCTTTTGCACCGACAAAATCTCCCAAATCTAATTTCTTAAATAACTTGTAATTATCTTGCATTAAGTCTTCCTTTGCAAATAACTGGATTGTTCCGGATTGGTCAGATACTGTTGCAAAAGCAATTTTCCCCATATCTCTTTTAGTAAGAAGTCTTCCTGCAATGCAAACTGATTCTTTTGTTTTTTCTTCTGGTTTTAATCCTGCAAAAGAATTTTTAATCTGTTCAGCATGGTGAGTTGGACTGTATTTGTACGGATACGGATTTATTTTTAACGCTCTTATGGCTTTTAATTTGTTCAGCCTTTCATTGATTAATGCTTGTTCTGGGTCCATGATTAGACTTGTTAATTATTAGTATTTAAAGGTTACCTGTAGAAAGGCTCTGTCCTAAACCTCTGGATTACTATGATTTTTAGCATCGGTTCGGCTTGTG
>JBBSYT010000020.1:0-4891 GCA_038045085.1 Nanobdellota archaeon | reverse complement strand
GTAAACTGCGTCGTATGGATCAGCATACCAATCTGAGTCATAATGAGACATATTAATAGTTGCTACGTTAGCTCCAGTATCTGGGCCAGCATTCTGTTGATCTGTAGCACGTAATGATAAGGTGTACTTGATAGTACATACGTCATCACATACTTGAGTCATCTGCCATGCTCTTGATACAAAGCCTGTTCCTGGATTTGGATGTGCTGAAGGAACATTTATTCTTGTAGCTTTACCGCTATCAGTTATGATTTCTGTATCGTCTTCATTGAAGTCGGTACTGTTCATATCTAAAACCATAACCCAAGGACCGCCTGGGGACCAACCTTGGTCTGCTGAAATAGAGTGTTCAACTCTGAATTGTAAATTTTCACCAGATGTTATTGATTCGTTATAGGATATGTGTTCGCTGATATTCATTTTAATTAACGCCAATTAAAAATAATCGCTCTATTTACTATATCAATAGATTGTCCTATGTAAATTTTATTAGATGGGGAAGTTATTTTATATATACCTATTATTTGCATAGTTAAATATACGAATTTCCTCCGTTGATTCTTTGTAAAGTAAGTTTCATTTTACATTGATCAAATGTTTAACTCCCTCCCATATTCCTGTGCCAATCGATCCGCATACTATTCCGAAAGCTGCTAAAAAACCATAACCTTTATTTTTTATCTCCTCAATTTTTTGAAACTTATAATCATAATCGTTGATTTTTTTTTCATGCGCCCCAACTTTATAAACAATACCCTCAACGCCCATTTGTTCGTCCCCCGCAATAGCTCTTTCAATCCTGTTGACAGAAGATTCCAAATGAATCAATGATTTTTTAACTGCCTCCCATTCTTCCTTTGTAACATCCATATTCATTTTAATAATTGTTTTATATGTAAAAGTTCTTCAGAAGTGCAGGATTCAAATAATTGAATCAATAATTTTTTTTCATTGATTATTGGCGAAGGAGCGTATAAATCTACTTCTTTTTTTGTTTCAAGATAATAATAATTTTTATTATCGCAATGAACTGCCAAGAATTTTCCTTCTGGAATAAATTCCGGAGAATTATCAATACAACGCACTGTTTTCATTTGTTATATCAAATTATTATATAGGAAAACCAAAAAGAATATGCTACATTGCCTATTGTAACAGGTCTTCCAATGAATATTATACGCGCATTCACTATATCCGCGTACAATCCAAATAAATTCATGCCACTGACATTAGAGATGAGAATCGCCCCTCCTGCTAAATCTTGCGCCCAAGTAAAAGCAGAGGCTATTGGCAATGTCATTCCAAGAACTGTTTGTACAGAAGTTGTTATAACATCAACATCAACGCGTCCCCAAACGGAAATCTGATTATCATGCTTATAATAAAAACTTTTATAAGCAGTGGATGCCTGCACATTAGTTGTATTAAAAAGAGTCGGCAAATAATTTCCTGTTTTTTCTCCTATGAAATTTCCGATTTGAAAATTTGTGCCGTCATAAATTAATTCATAAATGCCTCCTGCTGTTATATCATTGGTAATTAAAGCTGCAGTTACATTTTTTTTTATTGCAATCGCCCCGGTACCATTGATATTAAGTGTCGCTGCTGTCGTGTTTGCATTTACAAATCTTACTCTGAATCGTTGCATTTCAAAAAGAGAAAGGAATAATGGATTATTAAATGATCCAGTATAAGTATCGGTTCCTGCTGCCTCGATAACTTCATAACCCCATTCTTGATAAGTAAGATTAATGTAACTGGAAACGCCATCCGCTATTTTATAGCGATTTACATCTGTTTCATGAATGATTTGTCCGGCGACAAATACAGGATTGGTCGCTATTAAAGTTGCGGAAGTATTATTGATTATGAGATTCATTTTTTTAGGAATATTGTCCGTAGCAATCTCTTGTAAGACAATCTTGTGTTACAATTGCCGTTATGATAATGTTTAAAGAAAGATAGGCGTATTTATAATTAATATCTTTCTTTGGATATTTTGAATATTCTTCGTTAAGAATGGATATTGAATTGGTAGAATAGGAATCGATTTGAATTTTTGCCTGCCGCGCATTTAATGTTTGTTTTAATGCAACATCTTTCGTTAAAAGTTCACGCATTATTGTCTGTGCAATGACATCTTCCGAATAATTATCATCGCAATCCAATTTTTTTCTTGGAATAATTAAAACTAATTTCATGGGGATGTTTATACTGCTGAGTATGCCACACGCTTCTAAAGTATTTTCGACATCCGATATTGATATATCTCCGTTTTTTCTTAAATAAGAAACGCCATTGTATGTATCAAAATTATTTATCTGCTTGTATTCTCCATTATGAAGATATTCAGCGGGAAATGTCTTATCGCCTTTTGAAATAATTTCACAAAGTCCAAATGACTTTTCAAAATAGTTCAATACTGCGAGTTTTGAATTTATATATTCTATACCTGCTTTAATCATGTTTGTTTTGCAAATTGTTTGCGAAATTCAAAATCTATCACTTTAAAAAAAGTTTCTTTTTCCGTTTCGGATAATGAAAAAATATTTCCATATTTTTTTTCCAAGCCATCTCGTTTTTTTTGATTAATGGGTTTATCGAGTTTTATTTGATACTCCAATTCATTTATTTTTCTTGGTTCAGCAGGTTGATTTCTTGCTTTTTCATTCGAGAAATCCATCCTTAATTCATCCGAAAAATTCAAATCAACAATGTCAGTCCTGTTTCCCAATTTATTGCGGAGTTCTTTATATCCTCCCGCCAAATATCTTGTTTTATGCGCTTCGCCTTTTTTTTCCCCTGTTTTAAATTTTGTTTCGCCTCTTATTTTTCCATTTTTTGGTTTTCCCATGGGCACCCCCAACCCGGTTTTCTTATACAAATTATCGGGATTAACATACATTGGCTTTGTAGAATAACTGACATATCCCGGACTTCTAAGTTGAATATTATTAACATCTTTTCCCATATCAAATATTCTTTCGCCCATCAAAGCCGTTGCGCTGAAAGCCGCTATCTGCAACGGCTTTGAGAATATTTCCATATTTTTTATTTTCCAATCCAAACTTGTCTGAAATTCTTTGATGGTCATTATGGAAGTATTATGACATGTTTTGATTTTTGCCTACACTCGAAACATTTTTCATCCTGCGGGAGTTTTATATTTTGAAGCACCGCCTCCATTGAATTTTGATAACGCTTGTCATATTCATCCCTGCGTTTCAACAGACCTTCCCAATTTATTGTCGTAGTGGTATTCAATCGTAAAGAATTATTATAAGCAAAGTCCATAATCTCATAGCCGGTTTTGAATAATATCGGCAACGCAATGGAATTGGACATGGTACACAGCCATTCATCATAATTGCACTGTATGGAATATATTAATGAAAGTCCTCCTGTATCTCCGCTTGCCGTTAGATTATCTTCAATCTTGGCATCTGCGCTCAATATTGATATGGATCGTGTAGAAAGATATTGATTCAGATTAATCATGCTGCCTCCATCCCCGCAACTTTTACATCCCCCCTGCGTAACCGTAGTTTTAACTGAACTAAAAGCGGTGGCATCATAAACGAAAATAATATCCAATTCTTTTCGCACCGATTTATAAAGTTTGTGCGGATAAACAGTAACTATTTGCCCACTGACAGCAGTAATGGCAATCGTATCTAAAAGTTTATTCTGAAATAAATCATAAACAAAAACATTTACTGATCCCGCGAAATTCACTTGCAGTGAAATTGAAGAAACAAACACATCCACAAACGAATCTTCGTTGCATAATTCAATCTCTATCCCTTTCAAAGTAGCCGCAGCAGCAACTGTTTCCTGATTTTCCTTTCCATAGCCGATACGACCTGATCGCAGAATGGTATTTGTCTTGTATTTATCAGAAAAATGAGTATGAATTAAAACAATAATCTGTTTTATGGCAAAATCTCTTTTCTTTTCAAAAAAATCGACTGAATCAATTTGTGATTTATTCACAATGGAATCCAATTCAGCCAAATCGATTCCAATATCATCAATCCATAATCCTGAAATGGAAGTGGGACTATCGCAGGACCCGCGAAGTCCGATAATATCTTCAAAACATTCAAGCATGAAAAATTGATTTTAAAAAATACCTGCATTTCACTGTGCAGGTATTTTAAAATTCAATCAAACATTAGTTACTAATATCTCGTTAAAGAAATTAACTCCGCGATATTTATCTCCCACCGGGAAAATATCATTTGGAAGATTAACTAATTTAATAACTGTGCTAATAACAATGGTGAGTGTGCCCGGACATTCGTCTTTTACTATAATATCCATCGGAATACCAAGACGCGGGCTGACAATAAGGGAACGCGCATAATTAGAACCTTCTTTGAAGGGAAGTACCATGCCGTCATTCCATCCCCATTCATTCCATGTTAATAATGCGACAGCGCCGGGTTGAATTACAAGACCTGCATTTTGTCCGCCCGAAATAATATCTGCCACGCGGGGATCATACATCACCGCCTTACCATATAAGGACATGTGTTTTGCCAAATCATTTCCTGAATCGGCACAGCAGCCGGCAAGCATGTTCCTGTAATATTGATATAATAATCGTCCGGCGAAAATGGGAGCTGGCGCGCAATAACCACTCGCTATCAGGGCAAAATCAATTTCCGACATGGCGAATGCATTGGGTCTGAAAGTGGTTCCATCTTCAATTGTTTTTACCACCAACTGATCTAACCCATTTACATTAGGAACTTCCGATCCATTCCATGAGCCGGTTAGAAAAGATGCTTCTTGTATGATTTCAGTAGCAATGCGTCTTTCTAAAGCATCAATAAGATGCGCTACTTTTTTCATGACGAATACGTCATTTGGCTGACAAATCGCTCTC
>JBBSYT010000019.1:0-6244 GCA_038045085.1 Nanobdellota archaeon | reverse complement strand
ATGATGAAGACTTTTGATTTGTGGAATTTTTGTTTTGCGTATTTTGCTCCTGTTTTAGGCAAAAATCTCGGAGCAATTGTAATATAACTTATCAAACCGGGATCTACAACTTTTACACCTACTGCGTCCCATCTGTTGAATGCTTTTACTTCTGTCATTTTACTTTCTTGCCTTTTCGATTATTCCTTTTCTTAATGCATCTAAACTTTGATCGTTAACCTTAATTACACACCATCTGATTCCTGGTAAATCTCCTTTTGCTCTTCCTTTAATTCCGCCGATTTGTTCAACTATGACTTCATCGTGTTCATCTATTAATTTTGTTGCACCGTCTCCTGTGCAAAACGCTGTAACTTGTTTCCCATTTTTGATTAATTGAACTTTAACGCATTTTCTCATTGCTGAGTTTGGCTGTTTTGCTTCAACCTGAACTTTTTCAAGAACTATTCCTCTTGCTTGAGAGGAGCCTTCCAATGGATCGAATTTTAATTTACTTTGCAATATTCTCTGAACGTATTTCTTTTTCAACCAAAGCCCCGTATGTCTTCTCTGTTTTAGCTTCTTGGCTGAATTCAGTCCGTTTGATTTCTTACCCATATAAGGTTTTGTTTTATGGTTGTTTATAAAGGTTTCCTAAAGAAACCCTTGCACGAACTTTGTTTGGGCATTGGATTGCTACTGAATTTTATTTAATTATTTACTATATGGAAAGGATATAAATATAAGTACGAGTTAATGGTCGAAAATTTATGATGAAATTCGTGGCGGTAGTAAAAAGTGAAAATGTAAAGTCAGGAAAGACTCTCGAATACCTTTACTTTGATGGAAACAATAGAATAATCGAGGAATCTAGAAAAGTCGCATTATCTCCCAATATCGAGTGTGCTATATTATGTTATAGAACAATATTCAACGATGAGTATGTTGACTGTATAAGAATGTTCGAAAGTGGAGAATTAACATTTGATGACGTCACTAAATTACTAAACTAAACAACTTTAATCTCTTTAACATCAATATATCTTCTTATGTATTCTTCAAGTTTTCTTAAATTAGATGCTGCTCGTCCAATCAGTAATCCTTTAGTTTTAGAATCAGAACTTTCAATAACAACAATTCCATTTTCTTCGGTTATGCTGTCAACCTTCAGCGGATGTATGAAATTTTTAATCAATTTAATTAATTCAGGGTTAAATTCAACAATTTTGATCTTTTTCTTTAAGATTTCAAATAGTCTTTTAACGTTTGCGGCGTTCTTACCAATTGCTTTGCTCAATTCATTCTCAGAAACAATAAATACTATTCTGTCTTCTTCAACAATGCAATCTTTTAATTTAGCACGAGTAACATTATCAAATGTTCTCATAAGATTAAGCGTGTTAATGTCAAAGACAACTTTTGTGTTACTCATTTTGCCCTTGCATATTGATGCTAATTGTATCGTTCATTTTTGCAAAGAAGCAACTGAAACAGAGAAAGGTTTCTTGACTACAACTCCCATTTCGTCGCTCGTAATATCTAAGTTATACACTTTAACGCCGAACTTTTTGGAAATTGTTTCTATGTCGTCTTTAAGATTTTCGGCAACATTTGAAGAAAGGAATACTTCTTTTAGTTCTCCTTTTTTTAAATTCTTCAGTGTTCTGTCAGTACCCAACAAAAGTTTCTTATTTCCTACATGTTTTTTCAATTCTGCTAAACTCATTCAACACCTCTGGTGTGCGCAGCTGGACTATGTCCAGATTGCGTTGTTTTCTCCTTCATTACTATTCTAGACTGTCCTGTTCCAATTGGAACAATCTGATTTATCATGACATTTTCAACAACTGAATTCAAAGGATCTTTTTCTCCAATAAGTGCTGCATTAATCAAGTGCTTAATGGGTGTTTCGAAGCTAGCTCTGGCCAAAACTGAACTTTTCTCTCCAATTATCCCGTATCTCGTTATTCCTTTTATAGTTCCATCAACAGTCATCATATCTGATACGAGCATAATGTGCCTTTCATCAACATTAAGTCCTTGGCTTTCAATGATTTTGTAAATTTCATTTATGATTGATCCTCTTGCTGCTTCTATTCCGAAAACATCATTTAATTCGAATATATCGTTGGAAGTTGTTCTGTGTGCATCAACTGCTTCCATTGCTAAAATTGATTTAAGATTTGAACCAGCAGTTATAATGACATATTCATCCTCTCTTTTTACAGGAAGAACTTGAGTTATGTTTTTAACTCCCGCAACAAACACGTGTCTTAGTAATTCTTTTAACTTGTAAACTTCATTTACTCCTGCTTCTTTGCTTGTCACGGGGATTGAAATTTCTTTTCCACTTTGTTTTATTGGAAGTTTTGCTGCTTTTTCTATTGCTTTTATTATTGAAGCATGATTTGCTCCTATCAATTTTAATTTGTTATCATCTAATGTGAATGAAACAGTATTTTCTGCTAAATCGATTATGAATTCTTTTACTAATTCTCCCAATCTTGTTTCTTTTATTTGAATTGCTAATTCTTTTATGTTTTTACCAGATTTGTATGGTTCTTTAAGATAAATCTCCATCATTGGAGTTTCAATTGCTTTTCTTCCGTCTAAGATTTCAATTAATCTTGGCAGTCCAGTTGTAACGTTCATTTCCGCAACTCCTGCTAAGTGGAATGTTCTTAAAATCATTTGAGTACCAGGTTCTCCGATTGATTCTGCTGAAATAATACCTACACTTTCGCCCGGTGCGACTTTTGCTAATTCATATTCTTTCAAAACATCTTCGTATATTCTCTTTATCTTGTCTGCAGATGTTCCTTTCGGTATGCAGTTTTCTACATCTTCGATTATTCTTTTAGTTAATTTTGTTTTTATTTCTTCTGTGTTCATCCCAGCACTCTGTCAACAATTCTTTTAACGTTAAGCTTACCATTTTCAGATTTTGAAACATCAACACCATCTTCTCCGTATTTGAATTGAATGATTTTCCCAGATGAATCACGAACAGTTTCATCGTATTCAACTCTTAAGTCCTGCATTGCATTTGCAAGTCTTCTGTATAAGTAACCCGATTTTGGAGTTCTAAGTGCTGTATCCATTAATGCATCCCTTCCTGTCATTGACATGAAGAAGAATTCAAATGGTTTTAGTCCCGTTTTAAATCCTGCCGAAATAAATCCTCTTGCTTCTGGACCAATATCATCCTTTTTGAAAGTTGAAAGTGTTCTATGTTTGTAACCTTGTCCAATTCTTCCGCCGTGCAAGGCTTGCTGTCCTACACAAGCTGACATTTGAGTTAAATGAAGGAATTTACCTGCCGCTCCTGATTTAATCATAACTTCAAGATGAGTGTCTTTTGTTGCATTGTCCGAAATTGTGTTTGCAACTTTATTTCTTGCTTTATTTAATGTTTCTAACGCTCTCATTTCAAATGTTTCTCTTAATGTTTTTCCTGGGAATGTTTCAAGAGTTCCTTTGTGGAATATTCCTGTTAATTCATCGATTTTTTCATATGCGTTCTCAAGAACTGCATTTATTTCTGATTGTGCTTTCGGTGATAAATCTAAATCTGATAAAGCAGCGCTTTGTCCGTACTGCATCAAAGTCATGATTCCAAGCTTGAAAATTTTTCCAAGTAAGTCTGCAGTAAAATCTTCTCCATACTGCTTATGGATGTGTCTTAAGAATAAACCAGCTCCTTCTCCTAAATTTGCATCATCCATATGGCCTTCAATAAGTTGTCCGTCTTTTATTACAACAGGACTTCCATCTTTAGATTCTCCTTTAAACGAAAAGTCTTCAGGAATTAAAAGGCTGAATATTTCTTTTCCAGTTATTTTCTCTCTTTTTGGGATTCTTTTGAAATCTTCAATTCCTACTGAAGAAGCAAGTTCAACTGCTTTTCTTCTTGTGAATTCAAGTTTCTTTGTTAAAATGTAATTTCCAGACAATGCATCTTGTGTTCCGCCAATAATTGCTAGTCCGTATCTTGGAGAAATTATCTGAGTTTGAACAAGCATAAGTATTTCTGCTTCTGCTCTTGCTTCTTCCGTTTGCGGAATATGCAGGTTCATTTCATCTCCATCAAAGTCTGCGTTATAAGGAGAACAAACTGCTACGTTAAGTCTTAATGTTTTTCCTGGAAGTATTCTTACTTTATGACACATCATGCTCATTCTGTGCAATGAAGGTTGTCTGTTGAAAATTGCGATATCTCCATCCATCAAGTGTCTTTCTACAATGTAACCAGGCTGTAATTCTTCCAAACATGCTTCCTGAGTTTCGCTTGTTATCTTTTTCTTTTTACCATCTGGCCTTATGATGTAGTTTGAACCCGGATATTCTCCTGGTCCTTTCTTGACAAATTCTTTTAAGTATTCAATATTCCAGTCTGTTACTCTTTCCGGAACAGTCAGTTTTTTAGCAATTGCTTCAGGAACACCAACATCATTTATTGAAATCATTGGGTCTGGAGAAATAACTGTTCTTGCTGAGAAGTTTGTTCTTTTACCTGCTAAATTGTGTCTTATTCTTCCTTCTTTTGATTTAATTCTTTCGCTTATTGTTTTCAAAGGCTGTCCGCTTCTGTGCCTTGCAGGAGGAAGTTGTGCAACTTCATTATCGAAGAAAGTTGTAATATGATACTGCAACAAATCCCATAAATCTTCAATTATGATTTCCGGTGCTCCTGCATTTATGTTTTCGAATAATCTTTGGTTGATTCTTACAATATCTCCTAATTTGTGAGTCAAATCATCTTCACTTCTTTCTCCTGATTCGAGAGTGATTGAAGGTCTCATTGTTACAGGAGGGATTGACATCATGGTTAAGATTGACCATTCAGGACGAGCAACTTCTCCATTGATTCCCATTACATGTAAATCTTCATTAGATACTTTTTCTAATCTTGACCTTATTTCGATCGGGCTTATTCTTTTATCATCTTCTAGGAATGTATATGGTTTTTCAAGAGTAACTTTGCTCTGCTTTGCTTTACAGTGCGGGCATTTTGTTGCTGTTTTAAGAGAAGCAACTATTTCAAGAATTCTTCTTCTTCTTTCTTCAGCGCCGCCTTCTTCATCAATTTTCTTTAATTCTTCTGTAAGGGAAGTGATTTTATCCGGAGGAATTAAAATTCTTCCGCATTGTTTACAAGTGCATCTTAATAATGATAAAACAAGTGTTATGAATTTTATGTGCATGATTGGTCTTGCCAATTCCATATATCCGAAGTGTCCTGGGCATTCTTTTATTTTTTGTCCGCAAGTTTTACATCTCAAACCCGGGTCAATGACTCCCATTCTAATGTCCATTAAACCACCATCAACAGGATAACCTTCTCTGTCGTAAAGTTCTGGAGTTACTATTTTCGCAGCTGACATTTTCTTTAATGTTGAAGGATTAAATAATCCGAATGCAATACTTCCTATTTTCTTATATACAACTTGATCGTCCATTAGTATTTATCCTCCAAAGATAATTTTAAATTTATTCCGAGTGATTTTAATTCGTCAATTATTAACTTAAATGCGTAAGCCATTTCAACATTTGAAAGTTCTGAATCTTCTCCGCAAATTGGGCACATTTTTTGTTTCTTGTATTCATTGTAATAACCAACTGAACCGCATTTTTCGCATACTGGGATTATTGTTTTATCTGAATCAAACCTCTCTTTAAGCAATAATGCAGCTCCGTTTGCCACGAAAGTATCTTTCTCCATTTCTCCCAATCTTAATCCGCCTTCTTTGGATCTTCCTTCAGTAGGCTGTCTTGTAAGAAGTTGTATCGGGCCACGAGCTCTTGAAAGTAATTTGTTTGCAACCATATATCTTAATCTTAAGTAAAACATATTTCCAACGTAAATTCTTGCAATGTATTTTTCTCCAGTTTCTCCGTTGTACATTGTTTCTGTTCCGTCTTCTCTAAATCCTAGGCTTGCTAATTCAAGTCTTAAGTCTTTTTCAGGTTCTGATTCGAAAATTGTTCCGTCAATTTTTCTTCCGCTTAATGCTCCGGTTTTTCCTCCTAATAATTCTATCAAATGAGAAACAGTCATACGTGATGGGATTCCGTGAGGGCTTGTTAGCAAATCAGGGGTTATTCCTGATGCTGTGAATGGCATTTCTGATTGAGGAACAATCATTCCAACAACTCCTTTTTGTCCGTGTCTTGAAGTAAATTTATCTCCTATTTCAGGAATTCTTTGGTCTCTCATTCTAACTTGAACCAATTTATTTCCTTCTTCATTTTCAGTTACTAAAAC
>JBBSYT010000018.1:0-6995 GCA_038045085.1 Nanobdellota archaeon | reverse complement strand
ATAGGGAAGTCACATTTCTTGAGGCTGATGAGTTAGAAAGATTATTAAAATCACAACCATGGGAGGAAACTAAAATGAAAACAAAACTAATGATGGGATTCATAGCTTTTTTAATATTAGCCATGCCGTTTGCTTTTGCAGCACAGAACGAGACAAATGAACAAAAAGCAAACAAAGAATACCCAACATTTGAAAGAGCACTAGACAGGATAAAACTTTTATTTGCAATGCAAGTAGAAAGAAAGCTTGAACTGATAAACAAGATTCAAGAAAAACGACAGCAACACTACCAGTTTTTGATTGAAAAAGGAAAAACAGACCAGGCTGAAAAATTCAGCAGCAAAACAATAGGCATAGTTAGAAACTTTGACCAGTGGAAAGCAAACAAGCAAGACATAATTTCAAAGCTTGAAAACAAGTCCGCAGAAGTCAAAGTAAAAATTAACGATTCGGCTAAAAAATCCGAAGTTGAAAACAAACTTGCTAAGGTAGGAAGCGGTTACTAATCATCAAACTAATGGAGGAATAAAATGAATAAAACACTAAGTATGTTTGTTGTACTTATGCTTGTACTCACGGCGGTGCCGTTTGTATTTGCACAAAATACGACAGATATTGAAGTAATTACGGGAGATGCAACGGAAGCAATCCCAGTTGTAGCATCAACTGAGGACGCAACTGCAGTATCGGACTCGCCGGTAAATGCAACAGCAGAAACGGAAGTAACAGAAACGGCGAATACAACGACAGAAACAACAACTGTCCAGGTTGGAAAAGAGTACTCAACACTTGATTCAGCTCTTGACAGAATCAGATTGGCATTTTCTTTCCAAGAGGAAAGAAAGCTTGAATTGATTAACAAGATTGAACAAAGAAGAACACAGCACTATAGTTTCCTTGTTTCAAAAGGAAAAACCGAGCAAGCTGAAAGATTTAAAGAAAAAACAACTGGCTTGGAAAAGAACTTTGAACAATGGAAAGAAAAAAGAGCTGAAAAGTTAGCTAAGTTGGAAGCAAAAAAAGAAAATGCAATTAGTAAAGTCGAAAGAAAACTAACTGAAAAAGCAAATAAAATTGAACGAAAAGTTCAAGAGAAAGCTGATAAGTTAGCAGAACGAGTTGCAAAAATAGATGCAAAATTGACTGAACGAGAAGCTAAAATCTTAGAAGACTCTGACGACGATTCCTCTGAAACAGATGATGATTCAGAAAGAAACGAAACAGAAGACGATTCAAAAGACGACTCAGCTAAAAACGAAACAGAAAGCGACTAAACACAATCGAGGCAAAGCCTCGCTGTGCCACGACAAAATCGTCGGCATCGCTTTTATTTTTCTTTTTTTAATTATTTTTTGTTTGTAGTTATTATTACCATAAGTTTGCATATGTTTTCTGATTTGTTCGAACAAGCTAAGAAACCTCTGCCGGATTTTTATCTTAATAAATACAAAACAAAAATTCTTTTTTAATAACTAACTCTATTCTTCTTCAACATCTTCTTCTTCATAATATGTTGAAACTTTGTCATCAAATTCCTTCTGAGTAAACAGCTTTTTCTCAACCAACATATCAATTAATGCAGTAATAGAAACATCTAAGCTGTCAATTTGGTCTTGTAAAGTGTATTCTTCTTCCATGATGTTTTACAAAACTAAGAAGTATTTAAGGTTTTTTATATGGAAATATTTAGAAATTTAGAAAATAAATAAAAAATAAAAACTTCACACCGCAAGGGTGTGAAGGTTATGCCTTCACTTGCTTATCATTGGGGGTGGTTAAGAAAAATGAAGGCAAGAACGTGAAAAGGCCTTGCTTTGTTTTTTCTTTACCGCGCTTTATCTGATTAAGTCAATGCCAAGTTCTCTTGACATCGAAGCTGTCATTCCAGTAGGTCTTTTCGATTCCGATTTACCCAACAACCAAGGTGATTTAACACCAGTTATGATTGTCATGATGGTTAGCTTTCCTTTCATATCATCTGTGACTCTTGCGCCCCAGATAACATTTGCGTCAGGATCCATTGCTTCGGTAATCAATTCACCTACTCTATTAATATCGTCAAGAGTAAGGTCAGGTCCTCCATGTACATGGATGATTGCGCCCGTTGCTCCTTCATAGCTTATGTCAAGCAATGGGTTGCTTAATGCACCCTTTACTGCTTCCTCAACTCTCTTTTGAGAGTCTGAAGCACCGACTCCGATTGAGGCTACTCCTCCGGAAGTCATGATTGCTTTAACGTCAGCGTAGTCTAAGTTAACTAATGACGGAACTGCGATTGTTTCTACAATTCCTTTAATCATTGTTGAGATTAATTCGTTAGCCACAGCGAAAGCTTGTTTTACAGGAAGATTTCCTGCAATTTGACCTAATCTGTTGTTGTCAATAACAACCACAGTATCACAAACATTTCTAAGCTGCTGCAAACCATATTCTGCTTTGTCAATTCTTGCTCTTTCAATTTTGAACGGCATAGTTACTGTACCGATAACGATTGCCCCAGCGTCTTTAGCTAATGCTGCAACAATTGGTCCTGCTCCCGTTCCAGTACCTCCACCCATACCTGCACAAACGAATACCATGTCCGCGTCTTTAAGATGATCTTTCAATGCACTAAGGCTTTCTTTTGCTGCCTCTGCACCAACATGCGGGAATCCGCCTGCTCCTAATCCTCGAGTTGTATCTCTTCCGATTAAGAATTTTTTATCTGCTTCACTTACGTTTAAGTGTTGCTGGTCTGTGTTACAAGCGATAATTTCAGCACCTGAGATGCCTTTTTGGTATAGCCACGTAACCATATTGTTACCTGCTCCTCCAACTCCGATTACTTTGATGTTTGCTTGTCCAACATCTAGATCACTCGGATTGCTGTTAAACTGTTTTGTTTTTCCAGCAGTTTCCATTGCGTTTTGCACGATAAAGTCCATTTTTGTCTTGCCCCCTTTAGGTTTTGCCTTTTCTTTTTTTTATTGTTGTTGAGTTATAGCCTGAACTACCAAAATCTTTATATAGTAGTCTAGTCTACCTTCTCTTTAGAAACCAATTTGAGTTCGCCAAAACTCATTATTAAGGGTTTTTCGCCAAAAAAACTCTTAACTTCTATATTTTATTTATATATGTGAGTATAAAAACATTTTTATAAAGGAACATATATATTGCAGTATACAAATACGTATACTAGAGGGTAAAAAATGCTTTATTTGATTGGAATCGGATTAAATGACGAAAAAGATGTTACTATAAAAGGACTGGAGGCAATTAAAAAAAGTGACGAGGTTTTTCTTGAAGTTTACACATCAAAATTACAAGTTTCTGTTGAAAGACTAGAAGAATTTTATGGTAAAAAAATAATTAGAGCAAACAGAACCATGGTTGAACAAGATTCGAATAAAATTTTAGCGGATGCTAAAACAAAAAATATTTCATTTTTAGTTATTGGAGATCCGCTTTCTGCAACGACACATGTTGATTTAATACTGAGAGCAAAAGAAAATGAAATTGAGGTTGAAGTTATTCATAATGCATCTGTGTTGAACGCAATTGGAATAACTGGGTTACAATTGTATAAATTTGGAAAAACAACTTCAATTCCTTTTGAAGAGGGAAATTTTACAGTCGAAACTCCGTACGATGTGTTAAGAGATAATTTAAAATTAAATTATCATACGTTGATGTTACTTGATTTAAAACCGATGGAAGGAAAATTTTTATCAATTTCTGAAGCAATTCGTTATTTGTTAAAAATTGAATTGAAAAAAAATGAAAAGGTATTTACCGAAAATACAATGGTCGTTGGAATTGCAAGGCTAGGTTCCAAAGATGAAAAAATTAAGTTTGGAAAAGCGAAAGATGTAATGAACTTTAAATTCGGAGATGCACCTTATTGCTTAGTTGTTCCAGGTAAAATGCATTTCATGGAAGAAGATTTCTTAAAACAATATAGGATTTAGTTTTGTATTTTTAGCACCACTATGCGAACGACAAGATAAAACAAAATAAAGCGCGTCGTGAGGGGATGTTTCTTACGGGAACGCGACGTCTTGATTTAACCTATAAAGTCGTGAGCCGGTGCGAAAAATTAATTTTTTAGTTAGTAATTATTAAAAAGAAAATTTTACCAGGGTGCGACTTAAATGCACCCCCCCTTGTAACAAGTTTGATTATTTGCACAACGTGTCAGCCTTGATCTTACATTCAATCCATCACAATAATAAATCTGCCTAAATGAGATAAATGCTGCCACGTTTTTTTCGGGGCAAACAGGATCAAAATTTTCTTTTTGACCATTTTTATAATAAAGAGTCGCTTCCCCATTCGTTGAATTGCAGTTCACAACTACTTCGGAATCATCTTGCGTTTGTGTTGCTGCTTGGGTTTGAGTCTGTTGTGCTTGCCGAGTTGGAGCCATAGATGTCTGTATTTTTATTTGAGGAGAAGAGTTATAAGTAGTTTGCTGTACAGAGCACGCTACCAAAAAAACTACCGAGAAAATTAACAATTGTTTCATAATCGTTGTTTTAGAACTAAACTATAAAAATTTAACTAATCCATGCAAAATCCGACTTTGCATCCGGGGCACGATGTGTCCTGAACATTGATATTGAAGCACTCCTTTTCACAGATTATATTCTTACTTTTTACATCTTTTCCTTCGCAGATATATTCAGTTAAAATTATATCGGTGCAAGTATCGTAATAGTCTTTCATCGAACCATCCGTATATGTAATCCTTACTCTGCCGATTATATCGGGGTCATTTAAGTCAGTATCATCACATTTTTTTGCAGTTTTTCCTGATTCTGTTGGTATAGTCGCGCCGCCAGTTGATGGTGCAATTGGTGTTGTTGTTGTATTTGCCGTTGGTGTTGTGGTAGTTGCAGGCGTACTTGGTTCTTCAGAAGGAGTACCCTCTATTTTAACAACCTCTGTTTTGGAACAAGCAATCAAAAATACGGATAAAATAAGCAAAACAAAGATATTTCGGGGTGTCATAGAATTAAAATTGAAATAAGTATATAAAAACCTTTCTAAAGATGACCACAAACATTTTAAATACACTCTTGACCTTAAAATCACATACAGCCCCATAGTGTAGCGGTCAATCATTCTGGCCTTTGGAGCCAGAGACGCCGGTTCGAATCCGGCTGGGGCTAGTTTATTTCTGAGAAAATTTTGTACAAAGTTTTCGGAGGTCTCGGAACCGAAGGTTCTGAGTTCTGGATAAGTGGCTGGGGCTAGTTTATTTCCTTCCCGCCTTATATGGATTAAATCTTCCTTTCTCTCTTTGGGAATTTCTTTGTGTTGGAAATGAATCCAAATCAGAGCAAGAATCATAACTGCAATTTAAACATTTAAAACACTCTGCGCCCATATAAACATATTTTTTTAATTTAGTTGAACTGCATCTTGGGCAAATCAATGTTGTCATTTTCTGAACTCCTTTTGCAAAAGCAATGCATCTCCCTCAATATTTGGACTTTCGCTAATAATTACTCCTTGAATTTTAAATTCTTTCCATACTTTAACTAGGTCTTTGTAATTCAAATCTGAATCTTTTAAATTTAAATGATTTTTCTCTCCTTTTTCTCCATAATTTATTCCGGCCATATGACAATGCATATTTTTTAACGCTTCTTTGCCTAATGTTTTTTCAACCAAACCTAACTGAGCTTTAAATTCGGCCAATGTATTTTCTTTTCCAGTTCTCGCGTGCATATGAGCAAAATCAATACAAGGCAGAACATTTTCAACTTCTTGACTTAATTTGCAAAGTTCTCTTAATGTTCCAAACTGAGTTGCCTTTCCAGTTGTTTCCGGCCTTATCCAAACATTAACATTTTCATTTTTTAAAGTTTTGCTAATTTTTGTCATATGTGTTTTAACTACCTCATAAACTTTTTCAGGACTTTGCCCCATGTAAAATGCTGGATGAAAAACAACACTCCACCCGCCACACTCGCCCGTTCTTCTTACTGCATCTAAAATTCTTTTAACAGAAGCGTCTGCTTTTGCTTTTTCTTGTGAATTTAAATTAATATAATAAGAACCATGGCAAGTTAGAACAATGTCATTTTGTTCTGCAGTTTTTTTGACTTCTTTTGCTAATTGTTCGGAAACGTTTATGCTATGGACAAAAAGCATTTCTGATGCATTTAATCCAAGTTTCTTTACTCCGTTTATTCCGTCAACAGTATTTCCTTCTATACTCATCGGAATACCCGAAGGTCCGAACAAAAGCTTGTCTATTTTCCTCATACCAGATATCAGAATACTACAATATTTAAAACTAACCCATACATAGCAATCTAATGGAAAAATACATAACAAAGGATGGATCTACAACATACTACAATACGGAAGTACTCGACCATTACCATACAAAAGCGGGTGCTAAACAAGAGGCATTTGAAAAACATGTAAAAGCACTGGAAATTACTTCTGTTAAGAATCCAATTATATTTGATATTTGCTTTGGTCTAGGCTATAATTCTGCTGCAACACTAGATACAATAAGAGAAGCAACAATTTACTGTTTTGAAAATGACAGGAAAATACTCGAAAAAATTCTTGACTTAAATGAAACATTCAAGAATTACAAAATAATAAAAACATTTATTAAAAATTATCTGGAAAACAATCAAACAGCATATGAAGAGAATAAAATAAAATTAGTGATGGTTTTCGGAGATGCAAGGCAGGAAATAAAGAAAATCGAGGAAAAAGCGGATTTTGTATTTTTTGCACCATTTTCTCCTGAAAAAGTTCCAGACATGTGGACTGAAGAATTTTTCTCAGATATATTTTTGAAAATGAAAAATAACGGAAGATTAAGCACATATTCCTACGCAAGACAAGTTAAAGAAAATCTTAAGAAAGCTGGATTTGAGTTAAAAGATGGTCCGATACTGCACAGAAGAAGCCCAAGTTTAATCGCCATCAAACAGGTAATGTCCACTTAACGTCATCTTAGTCTCGCAACATATTGTATGAGATTCAGC
>JBBSYT010000017.1:35932-36617 GCA_038045085.1 Nanobdellota archaeon | reverse complement strand
GTGTCAGAAACCCGTGTAGCACACCCAAATATCACAAACATTAATACAAACAATCCAGATACTAACAACTTTTTCCCCATATTATAAATATTATAGAAATCATTTATTAATCTTCCTATGTTTCTAATTGTTTTTCTTCTTCTTTTTTGATTGACAAAAACTAACAGCTACACTAGATTTACGACGGGTTTTCGAACTCGTCTCGTCCTTACGTCCTCGCGCCCTCATTCTTCGGCGATACCTTTTTAAATAACCTCGATTTCGTCACTAACATGAAGTCACCAAAAGCGTTGTATGATTCAGTAAGAAAGTCGGGCGCATAAGTATTCTTTAGTTCTGAGATTGTTTAGATAAGTTATTTGTCAATATAAGAAAATATGAGGAAACTAAAATGGCATATGTTAAGGATTTCAAATGGAATAAAGGAGTAACTGTAAGAGAACTTGTAGATAGCTATCAGAATATTGGATTTCAAAGCGTTGAACTGAAAAAAGCATCTGATGTAATTGTGAAGATGAAAAAGGAAAATGCAAAGATATTCCTTACGTTTACATCAAATATGGTTACATCGGGATTGAGAGGATTCTTTGCGCAATTAATTCATCTAAAGATGGCCGACATTATTGTAACACCAGTTGGCTCAGTTGAAGAAGATATAATGAAAGCTACAGGAGAGAAGTTCCCG
>JBBSYT010000017.1:19196-35922 GCA_038045085.1 Nanobdellota archaeon | reverse complement strand
GGAAACTTTGATGCAGACGATGTAGAACTTCATGAGCAAGGTGTTAATCGAGTTGGAAATTTATATATCAAAAATGAAACATATATGAATTTTGAAGATTGGATGCTTCCCGCCTTAGACAAACTGTATGCAAAACAGAAAAGATGGGCAGTTTCAGATTTATTAAGAGAAATAGGATTAACGTTAAACGATGAAAACTCAATTTTGTATCAAGCAGCAAAAAACAACGTTCCAATATTCTGTCCAGCGATAACAGATGGTTCATTTGGATTCCATTTGTATTTATTCCAGCAAAAACACAAAGACTTTATTGTTGATGTTATTCAAGACTTTGGAAATATACTTTTAAGTACAAATCATGATGAAAAGAAAGCAGTTATTGCTCTTGGGGGAAGTGTTTCAAAGCATCATGCGATATTATCTACATTATTGAACGGAGGAGCAGAATATGCTGTTTTCATGACAACTGCGCATAAATCATCCGGTTCGTTATCTGGAGCCACAACATCCGAAGCAAAATCTTGGGGTAAAGTAAAAGATGAAAGCGATGTTGCAACTGTGATTGGAGATGTAACAATAATGTTTCCTTTGGCGATGATTAATGCATTGGAACAATTAGAAGGAGAGGGATTGATTAAATGACAAACCCCTTAACAGAAAACGAGATATTGACAGCAAAACGAAATTGGAATCATTTCAGTGATGTGTCTTATTTAAGTACAGCTATGGAGTGCAGAGAATTACTTCCATTTTTTAATGATCTAAGAAATCATAAAGTAATCGAGATCGGACCTGGAAACAACCCCGTTAACAAACATTTTCCTTGCGGAGAATACTCTGCTGCTCATGGTCACCATCCACAAGATGAATTATCCGTTTTAAGAAAAGAGAAAGATTCAAGTGCAGTCGTAGTTTCATTTGGAGTAATGGACGATAATATACTGAGCGGGGAACGAGAAGTAAATAAAAACTACATTGAAGAACTCGTAGGTGAGATAAGAAGAGTAATGAATCCGTTTAGCATCATCTTTGGATCGGAAGCCGAAAAATATCTTGGAAAGGCAAATGTACCTGCCATGCCGGATTGTCTAGAATCATCACCTTGGCCAAAATATGGAGGGATATACTGCAGAAAATAAAATGACAAATCCTAAATTCATTCTCTCAAAATCTAAAGCAATATCTCAATACAATAAAGTCAAATCATTCTCAGATATTGTTTCTTACAGCTCTAAGACTAATCCATTAATTACCAAAATATTGGAAGAGAATACAGACTCTTTATTCAGCGTTCATTTAATGACTGAATTGAAGAATATCAAAGATAAATCAAGAGTTGTGTTTTTATCTCAAGCATTGAATCAAGAAACGTTAAAGAATTTAACTCAGCAAGGAGTAAAATCATTTATTGTTGACAATGAATCTGATTTGAGTGCAATAACTAACTTCTTAGAAACTAATGAAGTAGAAATTGATCTTATGCTTAGATTGAAACTCAAAGAAAACACATTAAGAACGGAAAGATACTTCGTATTCGGGATGGATTCCGACACAATTAACAAGAAAATACCCGAACTTAGAAATAACAAGAAAATAAAGCAATTAGGAATTCATTTTCACAGAAAATCTCAGAACATGAGTGAGTGGAATTTGGTTTATGAGGTATCCGACACATTAGAAAAAGAAACATTAGAAGTTTTAGACGTGATTTGCATAGGGGGAGGTTTGCCGTCAGAATATGCGAACACAAACGTTGATGTTGTTAACGGAATATTCAACAAGATAAAAGAATTCAAAATCTGGTTAAAAAACAACAACATAAAATTAATAATCGAACCCGGAAGATTCATTGCGGCTCCTTCAATAAAGCTTGAAACAAAAATAATCGGAATTCACGAAAACAACATAATTGTTGACGTGTCAGTATACAATTCCGACATGGACGCATTGATTGTTCCTGTAAAACTACTTATTGAAGGGGAATTAGAAAAAGGAACGCCTTACGTAATTAAGGGAGTAACTCCGTGTTCAATGGATTTGTTCAGATACAAAGTTTATTTGAACAATCCCAAAATAGGAGATAAATTAACATTCCTTAATGCAGGAGCATATAGTTTCACAACAGACTTTTGTGATTTAGAGAAAATACAAACAGAAATAGTTGATTAAACTTTATTCTTGACTCTCTTCTTTGAAAGTTGAAGAATGTTTTTAATCGTAGTGTTAATAATTCTTGACAAAGCTTCTTTTGAGTTGAAAGCGTTGTGCGGAGTAATTATAACGTTGTTCATTTTCATCAATAAATGATTTTCGAGGACAAGTCTTGACATTTCTTTGTGCTTTTTATATAAAACCTGCTTCTCATCTTTAATTTCGGTTTCTCCCTCAAGAACATCTAAAGCAGCACCAGATATTTTTCCCGACTCTAAGCCATGAACTAAGGCATCAGTATTAACAATTCCGCCTCTTGCTGTATTAATTAAAATAACTCCTTTTTTCATTTTTGAAACTGCATTTTTATCAATCAAGTGGTGAGTTTCCTTATAATAAGGAACATGCAATGAAATAATATCGGAATTATGCAATAAATTATCCAACGCAACAAATTTTATTCCGGGAGTTTTTTTAGGATGTCTGGTGCAAGCCAAAACTTTCATTTCAAACCCTTTTGCAATTCTTGCAACGTGTTTTCCGATGTTTCCCAATCCAACAATACCAATAGTTTTATTTTTTAAATCAAATCCTCTTAATCCATCATCCGTTTCAAACATTTGTAGTTCATGTGTTCTTTTTATTGAAGGAAAGAGTTTTCTAGACAAAGCAAGAATTAAAGCAAATGTATGTTCTGCAACAGTATTTTCTCCGTAAGTAGGAACGTTTGCAACGATAATTCCTTTTTTATGACAATACTCAACATCAATATTGTCATAACCAGTAGACATTGCTGCAATCATTTTAAGATTTGGAAGTTTATTTATTACATTCTTTGTTATTTTGGAATATACAAAGACAGCAAGAACATCAACATCTTGAAGTTTGCTTACGTCATTTTCTTCAAAATAACGGTTAAAGAACATCAAACTATGAGTCTTAAGCTCTTTTTTAATAATCTCTCTTTCCCAGTCCTCTATTTCAAAGAATGCTATCTTCATCCTTTTAATAGTTAAATCTAATTCTGTTTAAAAAGGTTACTCAGAAATCGACTCCGTAGAAAATAACTCCCCGTCTTGCTGTGAGGCTTCTTAGTGATAAGGAATAGAGCATTTTCCGAGATTCCAGATAGGAAAATGCAGTATAAATCAGCATAACAAGCCGAGCTGACGAGGTGTTATTTTATATTTTCTACATGGCCGGTAAGTTAGCACCAATATTATTGAAAGAGTCGAACTAGCGTTAACTTAGTATTCGAAGAAATTAACTTCGCATGAGCTCATTTTTCTGTAGAATTCTAGGTCTTCTTTATGTTTTCTTGGCTCGAAAACCATTTGGTTCAAACCCTCCCAAAATGTAAACCAACCAGCAGGCTCTAATAAAACAACAAGAAATGTCATAAGGAAATCTTTCTGTGAAAATTTGAATAAAATGAATGTTGCTAAAAACATTAAAACTATGCCTATTGAAGTAAGTCTTCCGCCAAACTTTCTTATATTGCGAACTTCAGTTCGCTCAATAGCATAATGCCGCTTAAAATGCTCCTTAAGTCTTTTTTTAATTAACAACTCTTCAGAAGATTTTCTAACAGTTTTTGGGATTATGAAGTTCAGTTCAATCCCGGTTGTTTTATCTCTAGATGCTTTCTTCGCTTCTAGCAAAAAATCGTCAGATAACGCTCTTTGTGAAAAAGGTCTTGGGTCAAAGTCAGAGAAAATATCATCATAAGTATCCAAAGATAGGCTAATTTCCGACTTTTTTATAAGTGCAGTTTGCTCCAGTGTTGTTTGAACCTCTTTTGCCATATATTAGAAGAGACACTAAGGGTTTATAATTCTTACGTGATGTTTTCATTTGCCAGGATATTTACCAAAAATAATTGCGGCATTATGCCCGCCAAATCCAGAAGAAAACTTTAATGCTGTGTTTAGCTCTTTATGTCTCGCTGCATTTGGAACACAATCAATTTTGCATTCAGGATCCATGTTTTCATAGTTTATTGTAGGATAGATAATTCTGTTCTTCATTGAAAGGAGTGTTGTTATTGACTCAATAGCGGCTGATGCTCCCAATGAATGTCCTGTCATCGATTTTGTCGAGCTTACTGGAATAAGACCCCCAAACAAATAATTTATGACTGCCGCTTCTATTTTATCATTATATTTCGTAGAAGTTCCGTGTGTATTGATGTAATCAAAACGATAAATTCCAGATTTATCCATTGCTTTTTCGATTGCATATAGAAGTTCGTCTCCATCTGGATCGGGAGCGACAATATTATGCGCATCTGAACTTGCACCATAACCAAGTATTTCGCCATAAATTTTTGCATTTCTATTTAATGCATGTTCTAAATTTTCAAGAATTAATATTCCTGCACCTTCGCTTATAACAAACCCATCTCTTTCTTTATCATAAGGACGTGACTTTCCTATTTTTGATAATGCATTTGCTTGGCTAAATGCACCGAGGGTGATTGGAGTAATGGGTGCTTCTGCACCGCCAGTTATTACGACAGAATAATTCCCCAATTTTATTTTATCATATGCGTCACAAATTGCAGTTAATGAAGAAGAGCATGCAGAATTAACAGATACCGCTTCTCCTTTAATTTTATGTCTTAAACTTATATTTGATGCGGCAGCATCTGGAATTATCATTGGAACAAGAAAGGGGGTTATTCCCCTTGCAACTTCTTTTTGAGTCCCATCACTTTCAGCTTCTTTCAAGATAGTGTGCTGTAATTCAATTTCATTTAAACCGCCAACTCCGGCACCCAAACGAACTGCAACATCGTGGCTGTCTGCATTTACGCCAACAACAAGTCCAGAATCTTTGATTGCCATTTCTGCTGCGGCGAGCGCATATTGTGATACTATAGCAAGTCTTCTGATGTCTTTTGTTTTCATATCCGGACAGAAGTCCAGCAAATTAAAGTCTTTAATTTCGCCAGCATGATGCACATCATATCTAGATGTATCAAATCTTGTTAATTTATCGGTGCCAGATACTCCGCGCCTCAGAGATTCTGCAAGTTTATCATTACTGGAGCCGATTGAAGTTACAGGCCCCATTCCCGTCACTACAACACGTTCCCTAGCTAACAAACATTTTGCTGCGTATTTCATCGTTTCAGAGCAATTTTAACTGATTTATAAAGGTTTTTAAGAGAATGGCTCTGTAGAAAATAACTTCGCCATCATTCTACAAGACTTATTGTAATGCAGTTTAAACAGAGCTAAGAGGAAGGCTCCTGCGGAGCTGTGCGCAGCTCGATTTTGTCAAGATAGTGCCATACGGAGCTCCCGCGATTTTACATTGTTGTGTCATATAGAAGCCGAGCCTGATAGCGAGTGTTATTTTCTTATTTTCTACAAATCCCAAAAGAATCATGAGTAAAACTGTTAGTACCTAACAAGACTGAGCTACTTTCTTTTCGTCAGTTCCTGTATCGTCATTACTAACTCACACCATACGCCGTCCGTGTTTACTGCTCCGCTTTCTACCTTGTGTTTATAATTTTCATCAAAACCAGATACAATGTCCCGGTATGACGCAGTTGTACATGGGATATATTTACAGCTTACAAAATCCCCAGGTTTGTATCGCCAATTAACTTTATTTATTATTTTATGAATTGTTCCATCATTCAGTTTAAGATGTAAATTCTGGAAATATTTTTTATGCAAATCTACAGCAAAAGATATATCGTCCGCTTCAACAACTATGCCTTCAATAGATTCATGAACGTGATTATGCTGAGGCTTGTTTTTATTTTTTACTTTGATGACGTTAGTTTTTGCCAGTGCGATTAATTCATTATTTGAAATATTTTTTGTTTCGTCATACATACTCTGACAAGTTGAAAGACTGAACGCAATTAATGTACCTGCAATTATGCCTGTTTTTGTTTTTTTGTTCATTGTACCTCAAAAAATAACTGAATTATAAACATTATGGTTTAAGAGGATATGTTTGTATAACTTCATAAATAGGTCCGGATGGCATCAATTTAGACTCTATTAATGAAAATGAAGTAATCTTTCCTTTAACATTAAGTTTAATCTTTCTTAACGCATCATACAGCGGTTGTTTGTCTTTTATACTCTTAACTCTAGCAATTGTGATGTGACTCATGAATCTTTCTTCTTTTGGAAAGAAATCAACTAATTTACTATCGATTTGTTCTTGTAAGTCAAACACCTCATTTCCATTTAATTTGACCCAGATTATTCTTATGAATTCTTCTGAAAATATTCCGAGCTCATCGCTAGATGCTTCAAATGAAGCTAATTTAACCCCTTTTAATCTGTCTTTTATTTTAGTTATTGTATCTTTTTGAACGCTGCCTAAAAACTTCAAAGTTAAATGCACATTTTCTTCTTCCGTGAATTTACCAATAAATAGATTTTGTTTGTTTAATTCGTTTTGAATTTTCTTTAATTCATCAATGATTTCTTTAGGTAAATCCAATGCTATGAAACATCTTTGTTTTTCAGACATAAGATGAGATAATATACTGGTATTTAAAAGATTAACGTACGATTCAACATTAAATCTTATGCTATCTGCCGTGCTCTGGCCAAATTATTTTAGTAATAATTACAAATTAAAAAATGTTAGTAAATAATATATCATTCATATCCGTAAAGCTTTTAAATAAGTTCTGATTCAGTTGTTCGTGAAAAACTACAAATTAACGCAAATAAAGAAAGACGCACTCGTAGGAGCTGCATACATAGCTAGAAAAAGAGCGTACGCACCTTGGTCAGGATTTACAGTTGGCGCGGCCTTACTAATGAGAGATGGCAGAGTTTATCTTGGTGCAAATTATGAAAGTAAATTGTTCACACAAACCACACATGCAGACAGTGCTGCTTTCATTGCTGCAGGAATGAACGGATACAATACACAGAAAGATGCAGTTGCAATTGCTGTTGTTTGTCCGCAGAAAAACGGAAAACCTGCATTCCCGTGCGGAAACTGCAGAGAAGACATTGAAGAGCTAGGGAATAAAAAAGTACATGTTATTGCTGAGAACACTTTAACTAAAAAAAGAGCAGAAGCAACGTTAGAACAATTACTGCCAGGAAGTATCTTTCAATTATAAAAATGAAACACACAGTAAGACATGCATTTACAATTCTGACGTATTACGGATTAACTGAAGTTGGACAGAAGGAAGTAGATTTTATCAAAAGAAACTTTGATGAGACGTATAAGATAAGAATAAACGATAAAGTTAATGATGAATCTGAAAGATATAATCCGCACAGGATGATTAGAATTTTGGTTGAAGTTACATCAGAACTTTATCAAATGTCAATAAAAGAACTTCCTATTCCGGGAGGAATAGCCTCTCAACTAATGGAAAGCAGAAAATTAAAGTTCAGCAAAGCACATGAAAGAATTAATATGAGTCCAAGGCTTCTTGAAAGCATAATAAATGACCCAAAATATAGTAAAAAACTTCCTCTTGAAATGCTTTAGATAATTATATAAATTACAAAACATTTACATATTCCATGACACACTATTTTGATCCTTTTGGAGCAAGTAATTATAATGAATTTGAAAAACTTGCAACATATGAAAGGAGAAGGAGCGACGTAAAAGCAATGAGGGAAGCAGTGAAACTTGTAATCCAGGAATCAAAAGAAAGATTTGAAGCACTTCATAATACGCAAGGACTTACACGAAGATTGAGAGAAATATAGATTACGTTCTAATCCAACATCCCGCATGCAGCCTTAATGTCAGGTCCTCTTGAATATCTTATGAATGATTTATATCCTGACTTGATTATTGCATCCTTGAACTCAGTCATTCTCTCTCTTGAAACTCGTTTGAAATTATCAATATCGTTAAACTCAATCAAATTAAATGTTGTTTTATTTGGCCATTGAAAGGACATTAATTCTTTCACGTCTTCATCTCTGTCATTTACTCCTTTCATCATTGCATATTCAATCATCAATTCTTTTCTTGGATGCTTTTTGCAGTATTCTTTTGCAAAGTCGACAATATGTTTTATTTCTATTGTCGCAGGCATCAATCTCTTCCTTACATCATCAAACGGAGAGTGCAAAGATAGTGCAACATTGAACGGAATATCTAATAATTTCTTGATGTTCGGCAAACAACTTGTTGAGATAGTTATTCTGTTGTATGCAATCTCGAATTCTTTATGGATTTGTTCGGCAGCCTTCAAAGACTCACTCAAATTCAATATAGGTTCTCCCATTCCCATAAACACAATAGAATAAGGAAATTTTCCCATTATGGAAGAAGCAACGTTTACCTGTTCAACAATCTTCTTAGAAATTAGATTAGATTTAAACCCCATTTTCGCAGTATAGCAAAATTTGCATCCGACAGCACAACCAATCTGACAAGAAATGCAAACAGCATACTTATCATTTACTGTTGGAATAATTACAGAAGCATAACCTTCATCAAAGTCAATTTTCTTTGTTCCATCACTAGACGTTGTGATTTTGTACATATATTGACATAAAGTAGTCATCTTATAAATATTATGGTTAGCCTCTTAAAAAACAATAGAAAGTAATAAAAACCCATTCGAGTTTATTCATAGTATGATAAAACCCATTAGATTTGTATCGGAAGTGATTAACGTGTTAAATATAACGCCCGAAGCAAAAATATTCAGATTTTCAGTACCAAAAGAATTTTTATTTGAACCAGGACAGTTTATAACTCTGCTAATAGATATTAATGAAACAGTAGAAAGAAGATCATATTCGATAGCAGAGCATGGCGACGGATTTATTGAACTTTGTATTAATAAAGTAAAAAATGGAAAAGTGAGCACTTTTTTGCATGAATTAAAAAATGGCCATAAACTAACAGCTCAAGGACCGCTTGGGTTATTTACTATAAAAAATAACTCTGAAAAAAAAGAAAATGTATTTATTGCAACAGGAACAGGAATAGCGCCATTTGTTTCCATGATTCCTTCTCTTCTGAAAAAAATAAACAAAAAAGTTATTTTGCTGTCTGGACACAAATATGAAGATGAGATTCTCTATGATTCATTTTTTAGAGAATTGCAGAAAAAATATAAAAATTTTGAATATCATACAATTGTAAGCAGACCGCGAAGCGAAAAATTTGATGGAGAAAAAGGAAGAGTGCAGATACTGATTGAAAAACATATTCAGCCAAATTTTGCAGGAAATGTTTATCTTTGTGGATTATCTGATATGATAAACGATGTTGAACAAATACTTCTTTCAAAAGGAATAAAGAAAGAAAATATCATTTTTGAGAAGTATAACTAACAATATTTACAATGAATTTATGCTAATATTTTGGTTACGTTATAAATAAGATGGCAAGACTTATATATCTTTCAATCATAATAAAACCTAATGAAAATTGCATTTATTGGCACTCACGGAACTGGAAAAACAACTCTAGCATATTCTATAACGGGAGAACTTAAAAGAATAGGTAAAAATGCGACCATGATAACTGAAGTTGCAAGAAAATGCCCTCTCCCTATTAACGAAAAAGGAACTGCAAAATCCCAGCTTTGGATAATGAGTTCACAAATTTCTCACGAAGTTGAGGAAGTTCATAAATACTCTCATGTTGTTTGTGACAGAAGCATTCTTGATACTTACGCATATGGAAAATATTCAAATATTAACGAAGAGCTGCTGAAAAAATTAGTAGAATATTGGATAGGTACATATGACATCTTATTTAAAGTAAATCCTGCACAAGAATATTTGGTTGAAGACGGATTCAGAAGTACTAACAAAGAATTTCAAAGTAAAGTTGATCAGATAATAAATGAATTATTAACACACTACAACCTAAAATACTTTGAATTACCAAAAGAGAATCAAATACAATTTATTATAGAGAAAATAAAAGAACACGAAAATAATGGTCAGCAAAAATTAAACATATTTTAGATGTGTTGTATTTCAACTATTTCATCGATAACGACTTTCTTTCCAACACATGCATCCGTCCCTAATTTTTCAAGAAATTTTATGCCAAGCAATTTTGGATTTTGATTTGGTTTAACTTGATAGTTTCCAGAAAAATAAAGTGGGTTTATTGAATCCTCAAGATTAATATGCCCGCTGGCAGAATACCATCTAACATTCATTCCAGTATTGTAGTCTGTTTTAAACGTTCTCATTCGCATTAACCTCCTTGTTTAGTTCCTATTTAAAAATCTTATTAAAACAAATGTTATTTCTTCAAATATATTGGGATTGAATAATCCTTATACCGTTTAATAAGATTTTTACCATCCCAAAATCTGCTAAAACACTCTGAAGTCAGTAAAACATCAATTCTTGCCGTATGGGCTTCTTCTTCAATTGGAAGCCCGCAATAATCCCCAATTGTAGTTAAATTGGGATACTTCATTTCCTGTACCCCTCTATTTTTTCTATGTTCATTAAAATAATCCTGAAGATTTTCACCAGAGTAAAACATAAAAGGATTTCCATAAGCATGAAGAGCTGCATTTGCAAATCTTGTATCGAATATTGGAACTTGTCCATCTATGATGGGATGATTCTTTGCCCAATACATATAACAATCCATTAATTGTTCGTCCGTAATTAATCTGCGGTCGGTTATCTGCTCAAAATTGAATCTGTTTCGTTCAAGAGAACCTGAACCGATTTCTGCTCCCACCCACATTCTGCATCGTCTATTAAACATATCCTGCTCATCAGGATGTTCCACATCTAGTGCTGCACAGGAAACATTCGAACATTGAAATTCATCCAATCCTGTTGTCTCAAAATCAAGAACAATTATTTTTCGGTTTGGTCGGTTAAGCGGCATAATTCCTCACTACTCCATTTTTTAACTCTTGAATCGGTTCTGTTTTCAGTATTAAATTGTTTTCGATATTGTTTCCAACCTTTGAAATTTCCATATCTTTTTGAAGTCCCCATTGCTTTCGCGGCATGTTCAAATGGAGACCAATGCCCGGATTCTTTTAATCTATCGTGCAAATCATAATCTTTTGCAGGATCTATTTTTCCTTCAAAATTAAGATAAGAAACTCTTGCAACTCTTGCAGTTCCTATTTTAAGCTTTTGCTCTAAACTCAGTCCTTCGCAATATTTGTCTGTGAATGGAATGTGCCATTCTCCTGGCTTTAATATTTTCGGAGTGCTTTTATTATACTTATCTAGCATTAAATAAGCAACACGTCCTATTTCAGGTTGAGCATCACCATGTGCTCTCAATGAAAAGAAATTTTCATGTTCTGTTGCGGTTGCAATCACTGTAATGTTAAGCCACGGTTCAACTAGCCTATTTGCTATCTGTTTGTGAACTGGAATCCTTGACAATCTTTCAGCATAATCGACCATAAATGTTCTCGCTTCGAGCCATAATTCGGTTGCTTTTTCCTTTTTGATTTCATTTAGCTCTTCTGTTGCCTGCATTCCTGGTTTGTTTTTTCCCCAAAAATAAGGCATTACTGGGTCTTCCCTTATCATTTTCATCATCTTCTCAGCGGGGATTGCTCTTGAACTTGCTGCATTTCTTGAGAAAACACGATGAGTCATAAACTCGGCATGAACAAATCTTGGATATGTTAACTTCCAGGTTGTCAATCTATTTCCGGATGTGTTTATGGAATCAAGAATTATCTCTGTCTCAATCATTAGCTAAAAACAAACTAATTCTTATTTAAACTATTCTTTGTCAATAATGAGTGACAAAACCTAAATATATATAAACTCTGTTCACGAACAACACATTATGGAAAAGCTAGTCATTTTAGGAGGCGGTTGTGCTGGATATACTGCCGCCATTTATGCCGCGAGAGCAGGCTTAAATCCATTGCTTCTGACAGGAAAAGAACCTGGCGGTCAGCTAACATTAACAACTAACGTTGAAAACTATCCTGGATTTGAAAATGGTGTTCAAGGTCCACTATTAATGGAAAACATGAAGAAACAGGCATTGAAATTCGGAACAAGAATAAAAAGCACGACTTCAAAAAAATTCAATATAATAAAAAACGGATTTGAACTAGAAACAGAAAAAGAAAAAATACAAACAAAATCATTAATAATCGCAACTGGAGCAAGCACAAGGTGGTTAAATATTTCTTCCGAAGCAAAATTCAAAGGAAGAGGGGTTCATACTTGCGCAACTTGTGACGGATATTTCTACAAAAATAAAGAAGTTGTTGTTATTGGGGGAGGAGATTCTGCGTGCGAAGAATCATTATTCTTATCAAAGCTTGCAAAGAAAGTAACGATAATACACAGAAAAGACAAATTCAGAGCTTCTAAAATAATGCAAGACAGAGTTAAGAAAAATAAAAACATAAGTATAATATGGAATTCTGAAGTCAAAGAAATTAAAGGAAATAACGGAGTTGAGAAAATAATAATACAGGATGTAAATACAAAGAAGAACAGAGAAATAAAAACAAATGGTGTTTTCCTTGCAATTGGACACACTCCGAATATTGAAATTTTCAAAAACAAAATAAAACTGGATAAAAATGGGTTCATAATTACTGACAAAAAAACACACACAAATGTAAAGGGAGTGTTTGCAGCAGGAGATGTTCAAGATCCAATATTTAAACAGGCTGTAACCTCTGCAAGCACAGGATGTCAAGCTGCAATGGAAGCTGAAAGATATCTTGGAGAAACAGAAGATAAGAGATGAAAATACCTTCTAAAAAGATCTTAGCATTTATTTTTATAATAATTGTTCTTAGTTTAATGATTTCTATAAAAAAATATAATTTGGATTCCGATAATGTTGTCGAATATTTAAAAGACCATACAAAAGTTGGATGGATTATTTTTGTAATTTTTTATGCAATAACGATACTGATTCCCACAATACCAGTTGCACCATTTATGATTGCGGCAGGAATATTCTTTTCATTTTGGATCGGATTCGCTTTAACTTTAATAGGAACAATGCTTGGAGCCATGCTATCTTTTGTAATCTCTAGATATCTGTTTCACGATTATTTTCACAAACAACTTTCTAAAACAAAGTACTTCAAATGGACAAAGATTAAAGACCAAAACAAATTAATCAAATTAGTATTGATATCAAGATTAACTCCATTTATTCCTTTTAATCTTGCAAATTATGTTTTGGCCATGACAAAAGTCAAAGCTAATAATTATTTCTTGACAACATTAGTGGGGATTATCCCTGCAATAATAATCTTGGTTTTCGTTGGAATAAAGATTGATGAAATAGTGACGCTGGAATGGATAACAGTTGCCATAATCCTCACTGCAGTAATAGCGACATATTTCTACAAGAAGAGCTCTAAAGGGACTCTGGCCTAAGAGTCTATTTTGCCATCATTACGTGAGGCTTAATAGAAAACAGAATCAAGAACTTTTCGCGGTTCCAGGTAGAAAAGTTCAATATAGATTTCCAGTAAAAGCCGAACCGATGGCAAAATAAAGAGATTCGGGACAGAGCCCTCCAGAGGGAAAAATTAATAAAGCCCAGTTTAAGAAATAAGTAATATGACGAAAGTTTCAAGAGTAAAATTCTTTAATCTTCAAACAGAAAAAGAAAAAAATCATTTCAGAGTAGCGATATTCGGTTCTGCAAGAATTAAAAGCAGCAATCCTTCATACAAAAATGTCTATAAGATCGCAGAATGTTTGGGCGAAATGGGTATTGATGTTGTTTCTGGCGGAGGTCCGGGTTTAATGGAAGCTGCAAATAGAGGTCATGAAAGTGGCAAAAAAATAGCAAAACAAAAAGGAACACATTCATTCGGATTAACAATAAAACTTCCAAAAGAACAGCACGATAACAATCATTTTGATATGAAAAAAGACTTTCAAAGGTTCTCTTCAAGATTAGATTACTTTATGCAGCTATCAAATGCAGTAGTTGTTGCACCCGGGGGAGTTGGAACATTGCTTGAATTCCTTTACACATGGCAATTAATTCAAGTTGAACATATTTATGACATTCCAATAATACTGCTTGGAGAACAATGGAAGCCATTAATGGAATGGGTTAGAAAAGGTCCAATGAAACATGGTTTGCTGAAAGAAGCCGATTTAGAGTCAATATACGTCGTTAATACTCCAGATGAAGCAATAAAAATACTTAAAGCATCATATCAGATGTATAATAATTCTAAAACATTCAAGCACGGATTCATAAGAGAACATATCAGAAGTAATTAAATCTTTTTCCTTCTCAATAGGTTAGCATTCGTTACTACCGTTATTGAGCTTAATGCCATTGCAATTTCGGCTACAACAGGATTCAATAATCCCGCAATAGCTATTGGTATTGCAAATGTATTGTATGCAAATGCCCAGAATAAATTCTGTTTTATTTTTGAAAATGTTGCTTTGCTTAAATTAATTGCCTGACCGCCTCCCATTAGAGATCCTTTTGCTAAAACTAAATCCCCTGACTCTATTGCTATATCAGTTCCTGTTCCCATCGCAATCCCTACATTCGACTCTTTTAATGCAGGAGCATCGTTTATTCCATCTCCCACAAACGCAACCATTCCCGATAATTTCAATTCAGTAACATTCTTTGCCTTATCTTCGGGAAGAACGTTTGCAATTACTTCTTTAATTCCAACTTGATTTGCAATGGCCTGTGCCGTTCTTTCATTATCTCCCGTAATCATTATTGTTCTAAATCCAGCATCGTTTAATCTTCTTATTGCTTCAATTGAATCTTCTTTTACTGCATCAGCAACTGCAATTATACCAATAACTTTCTTGTCCTCAACTACAACCATAGTCGTTTTCCCTTGATTTTCAAATGATGTCAATACTTGATTGTGTGATTTTAAATTTATTTTTCTTTCTTCCATCAATGTTCTATTGCCAACCAATATCTGTTTACTTCCAATTTTACCTTCAACTCCTCTTCCTCTTAATATTTTGAAATTCTTAACTGATTTTAATTTTTTTGAACTTACTTTATCAACAATAGCTTTTGCGAGAGGATGTCCGCTTAATGTTTCTAAACTTGCTGCAACTTCCAACATATATTCTTGATTTTTTACCGCATGAATATCAGTAACTTCAGGTTTTCCTTTGGTGATTGTTCCAGTTTTATCAAAGACAATAGTTTTAACATTCTTCATTGGCTGGATTGCTTCCCCCTTTCTTATTAAAATTCCGTTTTTAGCTCCTGTTCCGGAGCCTACCATTAAAGCAGTTGGTGTTGCCAACCCTAATGCACAAGGACATGCAATGACTAAAACAGAGATAGCCACACCTAATGTTGTACTTAAATCCCCTGTAAAGTAAAACCATCCGATGAATGTTAATACTGAAATTACCAATACAGTCGGAACGAAGACACTTGTGATTCTGTCTGCTAATTCCTGTATCGGAACTTTTGATCCTTGCGCTTCTTCAACTAATTTTATTATATGCGCTAAGAAGGTGTCTTTTCCCACTTTTGTTGCTTTTACATATAGTATCCCATCTTGGTTTACTGTCGCTCCGATAACATTGCTTTTTGCTCTTTTCTCTACTGGCAAAGATTCTCCAGTGACCATGCTTTCATCAACGGCACTTTCTCCTTTCGTTACGATTCCGTCAGTTGGTATTTTCTCTCCTGGCTTAACAATCATTACGTCCCCTAGTTTGATTTCAGAGATTGGGATTTCAATTTCTTCTTTTCCCCTAAGAACTCTTGCCGATTTTGCCCCTAGTTCAAGCAGTTTCTTTATCTCCCTGCTTGCTCTTCCTCTTGCCAGTGCCTCAATGTATTTTCCGGCAATGAAAAACGCCATAATCATACCGCCAACGCCCGAATAATCCTTGACATTGATAAAGAATGAAGCAATGCCTGTTATGTATGCAAGAATAGTACCTAATGCTATCAAGGAGTCCATATTGAAGTAGAAGGTATAGAATCCTCTCAAACCGCCTTTGAGGGTCGACCATCCGAAAATAAACGTCGGTGGAAATGCTATAATAAGAGAGACTATCGTTAGCATAGTGGACTCGAAAAGCATTATTCCGAATACCCTTTCAGAAATGGTAAATATTGCCAAGGGAAATGCAAATATCCATGCGCCGATTGTTTTTCTAAACCAGTCCTTGATTTCTTTATCTTCAGGCATTCCGTGTTCATGTCCTTCATGGGAATGTGTTTCGTGTGCAGAGTGCTTCATGGCTTCATGTTCTGTAACAGTCATTGAAGACATCTCCTTAGACATTCCTTCTTTTGCAAATCTAGATTTAAATTCAAACCTAGGCTTTTCCTGCATCATCTTTTCGTGCTCAGTCATTGTCATAGAAGACATAGAAGCCATTCCCTCAAAAGAAATATTTGTTGCGGAATATCCTGCTCTTTTTACTGCGTTTTTCAAAACATCTTCTGTAACAGAATCATCAATTTCAACATATCCTTTCTTTACAAGAAGATTGACATTAGCAGACTTAACACCGGGAGTTTTCTTTAAACTCCTTTCTATATTCATAGCACAAGAAGCGCAGTGCATTCCTTCTATGTCTATCGCTGCTTTTTTAGTCATTTTGTATTTTTCTCGCAAGACTATGCTTGATTATATTCAGGTTAC
>JBBSYT010000017.1:2107-19186 GCA_038045085.1 Nanobdellota archaeon | reverse complement strand
ACCATTTATAACATTTGTCTGCCCATTTTTTTTCTTCATAGGAAAATCCACAAATGGAACAAGTAGATTGTTTCATTTAAGCACTACCTCATATTTACCTAAAGCGTCAACTTCTTTTTTAAATCTTTTCCAATCAAGAACATCAGATTCGTATTCAACGACTGTCTTCCCTGTCTTGAAATCAACATTGCATGATTTGATGCCAGGAATGTCTTTGCAGACATCCTCTATCAATGCCTTGCATGATTTGCAGTCAGTCCCTTTGATTTGGATTGTTGTCTTCATTTTCCGCACTTCCTACATGTGATTTGGATCTTGCCATTGAACTGCTTGAAAGCATCTCTTAGTATGCACCAGCAATGATTTTCACTAAGTTCGAAATATTTTTCTTTTCCAATTTTCGTATAAGATACAATTCCGGAGTCTGACAGACTTTTTAGCTGGTGAGAAATCGCGGAAAGAGTCATTTTATCCTTTCCAACAAACGAGTATATTTCTCCCACACTTTTTCTTCCGTTGGCCATACTCAATAA
This sequence comes from Nanobdellota archaeon, assembly GCA_038045085.1. Classification (GTDB taxonomy): domain Archaea; phylum Nanobdellota; class Nanobdellia; order Woesearchaeales; family UBA10107; genus UBA10107. Next base: position 18,653 of record JBBSYT010000017.1, on the reverse strand, counting down.
TATTTTCAGCCTAGTTTCATCGGCAAGACTTGAAAAAAACTGCAAAACTTTCTTATCGCAGTTATTTTTCGAAATTATTGTTTTTTTCATGACACTTGAACAAATGCTCAACTATTTAAATGTTTTTGTTTTGTTTTATCCGCCGCATCCGCATCCGCCGCTACTTCCGCAGCTTGGTGCTTTTGTCACAGTTTGACTTGCAGCATTAATCTGTTCTTGAGTAGCTGTTCCTGTTTGTGTTACAACAAATTTCCCCCTCAACATGCCCATTGAACAGCTGAATCCAAATGTTCCTTCTTTATTTGGAGTAAACTCAATAACATTATTTCCCTCGTTCAATCTTGCATTAATATTATAATCTGGAAGAACAATTACGCCGTTGCATCCTGTTAATTCAGTAACAGTTATTTCCCATCTTACCGGAACATCTTTTTTAAGTACAAAAGAAGAAGGATTGTAACCATAAGCATTTATTTCCATTTTAACTATTTGAAGATTGCCCCCAATAACATATTCTTGAAAATTATTTACCGAAGAAGATTTGGTTAAACCAGAACCTGAAGTTACATTAATCAAGATTAAAATTAAAGCTGCACATAAAACTCCGGAAATTATTTTAAAGATCATATTATCGTTTTTTGTTGTTTTCATATTACGTTAAACTCTCCAGGACCTGCCATTCCCATTCCACACGTAAATCTTATCTTTCCTTTTTTCTGAGGAGTGAATCTAATTACAGTAATATCAGTTCTTGATAAACGCTGCGTAATTCCAAGATTCGGAGCAATAAGAAGTCCGGCACAACCGTTGGCCTGCCTTCCATCAACCCTCCATTCGACAGGAACTCCTTTTTTTATAGTAAATGAATTCGGATAGTAATCGAGACCCGAAACTTGCATATTTACCACCTGATTTGAATCCACAACCTGGACAACATTATTATTTCCATTACTTACACCTAAAACTCCTATTAATGCTAATCCGCTTTTTATGCTTGCAAAACTCAATAAAATTACTAACACGGCGGCTCCTTTAACAAAATATTTTTGGACATTTCCTTTTGCAAAACTTGATATTGCTCCGATGGAAAGCAATGAAGGAAGAGTACCTAAAGAAAAGACTAACATGGTTAGAGCTCCAATAGTAAAGCTTCCTTTACTCAACGCATAAAGCTGCAATGCCTGGGTGAATCCGCACGGGAAAAAGAATGTTGAAGCTCCGAACAAAAATGGAGCGTTTTTGCTGTGGTGTGCATCGAATACTCTGTGTGCAATGAATTTTGGAATTTTAATTGGTATGCTGAATATTCCGAGCATTTGTAATCCTAAAAGAATCATCACAATGCTTGCTGCCAAAACAAGATATCCATTCATCGTGCTTGAAAAAGCGATAACAGATCCTAATAACCCAACAAGTCCTCCGAGTACTGTGTAGGAAATTACTCTTCCTAAATTAAAATAAATATGCGGCTTAAATTTTTGAATGCCAGTTAAATTGGGATTTTCCTGATTATATTTTGCAGAAATGGATAATAATAATCCTCCAGAAACTGCAAGACATGTTGAAAGCGCCGCCACAATACCTATTAAGAATATTAAACCATAACTCATATTATCAGTAACACCTATGTTTGGAAGAAGATTGAATTGTTTCAAAAATAAATAAGCACCGAACAAGATAATGAATATTGCCCCAGCCTCTAAATGGTCACGCTTTAGTTCATAAGAATTTCCTTTTGATTTTGAAATTAAATTATCGATTCTATACTCAGTACCTTCCAAAGCCTTGTTAATGGCCGCAGTATCAGGTTCGGTGGTGCAATGCAATTTTACCTTTCCCGTTATATGATTGACATTTACCCTATCAACCCCGGGAAGGTGCTTTAATTTACGTTCTACAAGGACTTCACAGCTTACACAGTGCATTCCCATAATTGACAATTCAACTATTCTGCTCATAATATCACTCATTAAAGAAACGCTTTATAAACATGCTGGTGAAACTAGTTTCATAATTAAGTTAGTATCGATTCATGACTATTAAAAATTAATAGAAGAAAAAATAAAAGAATAAGAATCAAATGAATACTTACTGATTCTTGTTATTAATCTTTAACAATGTATGCAACCCGCACCAGCCAGTAAAGCTTTCTAGCAACGCAACCCATCCTGCAATAAAGATGACCCAATTTACCCATGGCGTACTGTACGTCAATGTCCATGGACCAAGCCACCAGAATGCCAACAAAAAACGCAAAATTCTGTCTAATCTGCCTAAATTACTTTCCATCATTTTTTACCTCCTTTTATTTCCAACTAGCCATCTGTATGTTAACCAAAATACGATTGAGAATACAAATGATATTATTGCAAACCAAACTATACCGAATGGCCCAAAGCCTAATCCGCCCATCATGCTAGAACCGACCGCATTGTTACCCTGTCCATACCCCATCATAGACATCATACCTCTAGAACCCATAAAATAACTAGCTTCGCTACAATATATCGCCCTTGCCATGTTGATGTGAAACTGCTTTTCACTTTCAGAACCTTCATTCAGCCCCATCATCTTATGCATCAGTCCATGCGATTCTCCTGGATGCATTTGCTCCATGTAATATTCGCCAAGTATTTCTAGCTGTGAGTCTGCCAGATTCTTGCAATCCGTCTTTGAATCTATTATGCCCTTGGCTTCATTGATTTCTTGTTGAGTTATAGCACCAACTAAACTTATGTTCACCAGTAAAATAATGAATGTAGCGAACACTATTTTACTCACTTTTCTTACCATAGTTTCAGCTTAATCTCCGAATCTGTTTATTTTTATAGTTTGTTATAGATCCAAGCATATACTGCCCCAGCAATGTATGTTGTTACAAAGATCACTACTAGGCCGAGAATAGTCTCTCCAAATGTAAATGACGTCTTCGCTATTGACGTGAAATCTATTCCATGGAAAAGTATGTTAAATACGCTTAGTGCGAAACTTGACGCAGATGCTATGAATAATGCACACGCAAGATAAAATACTGCGGAAACAATTCCTAGGCTTAATCCAACTTTATTTGGTTTTAGTTCTGACATAAAATCACCTTTTTTAATTTTCATTTCTTATTTTTTCTTGACTTTGCAAGCTTGATCAATTTCCTTACTTTTGATTCCTTGCCTTTGTTACTTGAACTCCTTCCAGTTTTAGCCGCAAATCTTGCTTTCTTGGAACTCACTTTTTTCTTAATTGATTTTTTCTTTTTCATTTTGAAAATAAGGCTGACATCTGGACTCGGTGAAAAAGTGCCTTAAGCAACCGTCAAACTGATCTTAACCTGTTGACTTACTTTAAAGGTTATCTTCTTCGCACCACAAACAAGCTTAACAAGCACAGATTTCGTATGGTGAGTTATAGTCCAGACACCACACTTATAGTCGAATGCTTGACATAGGCTGTTGTTATGGCATCCTTTTCAGGACAACCGAATTATCCGTGTCAGCTTAAATGAGCGTATTATATTCTTACCTATATAAAACTTATCTTCTTTCTTTTATAAATTATTTAAACTCTATGAAAACCAGCTTGGATGCATAACCCAAAACATGGCAATCGTCAACACAATGAATAGTGCTATGGTAAAATGCACCTCATACTTTTTGTAAACGCTCAATGACAGCCACCTCCTTTCTTTTTCTTACCATCTTTATGCATGTGTTTCATCATAAAATAATGTGATAATGGACATAGCAAAAGAACAAACCAATATAGATAAGAATTACTCAAATTCAAGTAACGTACAGCAATAAATAAAACAATCAAAGGAAGAGCGCAGCAGATGATCATCATCAGCATATGATTATTTTTTATTTTTTCAATCCATTTCATCTTAATTGCTCCAAACACTCCGCATATTGCTCTGGATGATGTCCCATGTGCTCAATCCATTTTTCCTGAGTATAACCTTCCGGGGCTTTGCATTTATCCGGCTGTGAGCCCTCTTGTTTTGTTTGTTCATCATTATGGAATGTGTACTGGGCAAATGCAGATGAGGCAACTACTATGATAAGCAATACAACAATTATATTTGTCCACCATCTTGCTTTGTCCTTTACTGTTATTTCGGCCTTCTTTAGCAAAAAGAGTGTTCCTAATACGTTTGAGAATATCCCGAATAACAAAATGTAAGGCGTGTATTTAGTAAGGAAAAGGAAGATTGAGGAAAAGAATGGTAATATCAAGGCTAGGTAATGACTACAACATAATATCATACTTACTGACGAAACTCCCCCGCTCGTTTTTGTGGTTGCTGAGCATACAATGTTATGAGTTCTTAAGTAAGTATGTAAGCCGACAAGATAACCGAATCCTCCGATTAGGATCAATAAAAGAAACCAATATTTTTTAATCTGCAGAACAGCCATTTCTGGAAAACCAAGGAAAGAAAGTACAATAAGATTTACAACAATAATTGCAAGTATTGCAAGAACACCATTTTCAATTCCTTTTCTAATTGAAATACTGCGATTTACCATCTTCTGCAGCACTCCACAATTTTTTTGATGAAAGACGATATGCTACCATTATTCCTGTAAAGATGTGCAAAAATAAAAATCATCCACAGAATAATTATAAAAATAATAATTTTTCTTAAATCAGAAGGAATTTCTATTAGAGAGTAACCAATCACAATCAAAGTCAGCAAAAATGGAAGTCTGAATAGAGTAAATTCTTTTCTGACTTTTGCCTCGACAAGATAAAATGTGCCGACAATGGATTCACCAATAAGCAAAGCCAAAATTACTGTGTTATTAAAAAGATTAGACCAGTACAAAACAAGTAATCCAATCCAGGTCAAACTCACTGAAGCACATATTGCACAAAAATCCTTTTTAATTATTTTCCAAAATATCTCCTTAATAATAAGAAGAATAAAGAAAAGTACCATTATGCTCAAAAGAATATTAAAAATTTCAGCCATTTACGCCACCAACTGAATAATTGTTCCGAGCAAGAGTAGTACTACAAACATCAATGACAGTCCTTGAAATGGAAGTTGCTTTCCTTTTCTGAATTCAGTTACTTTCTCGCTTAACCAGGGAGAAATTAAAACAACAAACCCCCCCAGGACACTTCCAGTTAAAAATAAATCAATTGCAAATGTTGTCCCGTACTGTCCAAGAAAAGGAACGTATAAAGGATAAGCTCCGCTAATATAAGACATCATCGGGATTACTGTTGTTAGGAAGGAAAACAAAATTATGACAAGTTTTTGGTGGGGTATGAACTGTTTTTTGATTAACCTTGCAACCCACCAGCCTATTGCAACTGCAAATGCCCCAATAAACAAGCCTATAATTGCTTTATTTACGCCCATATATGAAGCTCCCATCGCCAGAGTGGCGGCTCCCATAACACACAAAGGACAATGAGCAAAACTTTGTTTAATAAAAACTAAAAATAATATAGGAAGAAAAAGCACTTTCTTTTTATTCATCAAATCCTCATAAACTCATAAGATGATCCGTCTTTGTTTATGGCGTATATTACAAACTGCTCGTCTTTGCTGCCTGGCATCCCTGGTGAACCCATAGGCATTCCCGGCATCGCAATTCCCAGTATATCTGGTTTTTCAGTTAGCATTTTTTGAACAGCTTCTAAAGGTATATGACCTTCAACAAAATAATTACCGTATTGTGTGGTGTGACAGCTTCTCATGTTTGCAGGAATTTGATATTTATCTTTCATTGATGCAAGTTCAGTATCGCTTATTTCAGGAACATCCGCTTCAACTCCTCGTTTCTGCAAATAACTTGCATAAACTGAGCAGCAGCCACAAGACATAGATTTGAATATGACTGCTCGTTCGGCGTAATGAAAGTTAGTATTTGATTCTGAATTATTTGAATTTCCGAACACAAAAAATGCACCAATTGCGAGTACAATAATGACTGCAAAAATTACTATTTTATTCATTGCTTGCACATTCCACAACATGCTTTTTCTGTTTTGCAGCTGTGCTTTTTTATTTTCTTGGATGCCATTTAACAGCAACCGCCGTGATTTTGTTTTTTTGTTTGTTTTTTATTTTTCTTTTTCATTTTAACATCCTCCCACCATAGCAGGTACTGCCGTTTGTCCTAAGCCGGGAACTCCTCCTGCTGCCTGTATAACGGCAAAAAGTAGAAGAAGGACGATTACAATTAATATTACATTGACAATCTTATTTTTCTTGAATGCCATTTCTTAACATCCCCCAACCATTCCTGAGCCACTTGACTGCGAACTTCCTTTAACTCGTGCAGGAATTGTGCCGTGCATATCATAATTCATTTTTTCGTTTTCTGTCCAACCCGTTGTATCTAGTTTTCCGTTGTTTACTGCATTTCCAGATATTGGATTAGATGATCTGCTGAATCCTGTAAAAATAACAGAAAGTAACAGTACCGCTATAATTATCCATCCCGTAGTTTTAACTTCCATTTTAACAACCTCCAACCATTGCGCCAACCGAACTTCCCGCTTGTGCAACTGCCGGCTGATTAAATAATAAAACAAAAGCCACAGCAACAATCAACACACCAATCACAACCCACATTATTTTTTCTTGTTCCATTTTAACATCCTCCAACCATTTGTCCTGAACTTTGCTGACCTTTTTCAATTCCTCTGTATTTATTGCTTGCAAGGTTTATATAATTCGCTGAATCAAAGTCCTGTGCTTTTAATGCCTGAGCCTTAGTTGCATGAATTCCTGGGAAAAACAATACCTTCCACTTACCCATTTCAGCCTGTATCTGCTCATCTGTGTATTCGCCGCCATGTTTTGTTATAAGATATTTAGCAACCCCTCTCATTGCATAACTATGAGCACAACCGCATGCTGGTTCTCCATTTTCAAATATAACCGATCTTGCTCCGCAGCAATATTCACAAGCAATGCCGTTATTTAATCTGTAACCGATATTGATGTATCGCTCCTTGTCTGCTCCGGAAAGTGTAATCTGCTGGTCAAGAACGCTTAATTTTCTTATAATCGCATCAGCCCTTTGGGGATCATTAACAGAAACATCGTCATAACTCACTCCTAATTCGCTGCCATAAATTGCAGGAACTCCTATTGGAATAATTTCCTGAGCCGAAGCGCCTGACACTGATGATTGCGTCTGAGGTTGAACCTGTGCTTGACTTCCATTTGACGTCGATAAAATATTGTATAATAATAGAACTCCCAAAATTACAATTACTGTCATCTGCATCTTGAACGTTGAATCCTATTTTTCTGTCATTTGTTTTCCTCCAAACTATTTGTTTTAGAAATAATTAAGGTGAAACAGCTTAATAGACATTGTAAGTAACTGGTTACAGGTTGTTGCATAGTAATTACAAGAATTAGAAGTAGTTATTTTGCAGCATTGATTATTTCAGTTACATCTCTCTCTGCTTGATCCGTCTCTTCTTTACTTATATCTGAAAAAAATCGTGAAATCATGGAAGGCTTCATTCCGGCTATCTTCACTTTGCCGTGTTCTTCTAACACATTTATCTTGCAAGGCATACATAAGGAGACTAGTCTGTTTTTATTTAAGAATTGATTTGCGTATTTTGCTGAACATATCTCGATAATCTTTAAAGGATGTTGCTGAAAGCCTTTTGCAGCCATCCTCTCCTTTATGTCATAAATCTGGAAAAGTGCCCAACCCTTCTGCTCAACTGCCTTTAATACAGAAACAACAGCCTCGTCAAAGCTTTTATTAGTTTCTACCGAGTATACGAAGTCTGTTATTTGCATTTATCCTCTTCTTTTGGCGAACGAACTCCCATTATTGCTTCAATATAACAACGTTAGTCATCCCGCGTCTTTTTCTCTCAATTAAACCCTTTCCTTCAAGTCTATCAAGAATCCTTGTTATTTTAACTTTATGAAAACCGGTTTTATCCACTAAATCAGATTGAAATGATGTTCCGTCTGATTCTATTACTTTCTCAAAAACAGCCTTTTCATCAACGTTTAAATTGCTAATAATTTTTTGATAATTCTCTTTCGTTATATTTTTGGGGTTTATTTGTTCTTTTACTGTTTTAGTTACTATTCGTACTTCCTTGCCAAAAAATATCATATAGAGTCCTATAAGCACAACAAAGCTCATTATACCTATGCTTACATTGGTTTGATATGAGATGGATCTCCACATTGGGCATGTAAGCCCTTCAGTACAGGAAGTACCGACAATCTCATTAAGAGCTTTATTAAATAAAGAAATTATAACTCCCATAAATATCGCAATTCCAATAATAAGCATCCCTACAACTTTGTTTTCCATGTAACTGGTAACAATGTAACAGCTTATTAATGATGTAGTGTAACTAGTTTCATAGTGATTTAGTTACTTAACTTTAAAGTTAGAACATATTTCTTCGTATAATGGAGACCACAAAGTTCCAAAAGCAAACCCGAACAACAGTTCTTCTAACGGAATCTTAAATAATACAACTCCTGAAATTAAAGATAAATTCCATGTTGCCGCAATCCAACCAGGAACTAATATCTCGCTGACGAAGAGCGTGATTCCATACAAGAACATGAAAAACAAACCACCCAAGAATATATGTGAGCGTAATTCAGGATATACAAAAAAGGCAAAAATGCCACCGATAAAACATGCTAGTATTGAAGAATAAATAATATTCAACAATGGAAAAGTTTTAAGGAGTATAATGAACGATGCTAAGGCAACTCCCAAAGAAAGATAGCAGAAACAGATATTTCCGCAGCATTTAGGATGGTGCATCTTGTATTTCTGAAGTGCTGCTTCATAAACGGCAGCAGCTAATCCGCCAAGGAAAAACATAACAAGAAAAGATTCTATTGCAAGATGATACTTTATTCCAAAATTAAATAATGTCTGAGGAATCCAGTAATTTGGAATAAAATAAAGTTCTCCGAACCCGAATGGAAGAGCGATAATACTCCCCCAAAGTATTTTACTGCGGATGTTCTTCTGAAAAGAATAAAGCAATAACCAGCATAATCCCAAGATAATGTCCCAAGTTATATATCCATACATATTAAAAACATTTAAGATACCTGTATTTTTAAAGATTTGTATGAGTCAACAATTTCCTGCGAACATTTTTAAACAGCAGACGAATATATTGCTATATTCAGGATGGCTTTATTGCAGAACTCATTCATGAGAAAATATAAAGGAGATTAAAATGATGGACCAAAAAACGTTAGGCTGGATTGAAATTATCGGAGGAGCACTATCTATTTTGTATTCTGGCGGAACAGGCTATGGAATGATGAGATTTGGAATGATGAATACGGCAGGAGGATTGGCTGTCACGATATTGAGCATACTATTCATTATCGCAGGAATACATCATTTGCAAAAGAGCAGATAACTAAAATCTAATCTATTTTTATTTTTTTATTCTATTCTAAACATAAACGAAATAACTAATGACAAGAATATCAAAGTATCCAAGATAAGACAGTAAAGACAATATGTTTGCAAAATATACTTCTGAACGTAAACAAGCCAGATTCCATAAACCATAGAAATTGATAGCAAAATCCTCATCGCCCATATTGAATGGTTAGGATGAAATCTTCCAACTTTCTTTCCATGCCACAAATGTAAAATATGAAGTTTGATCATCAAAAATAGAACTATAGCAATGACTGCAATAGGGATAGAAATTGTAATTATTGGAACTGAAAATCCCATATCGACAGCAAGAAAATAAAATATATTATCAACTGTTGAATAAGCACTTTGACTCACGGTGTTGCAATTGAAACTATCGCCAAAAACGCATAGAACAGAAGATGAGGTAGAATAGTGCTGGTAAGTTAATAATGCTCCATCAACTATTGCGAGAAAAGAAAATACAAATAACAATATCAACAATGTTTTCTTTTTCATAATATGTTAATAATGACGAATATCAGCATTGCGAGGGAAGTTACCAACCCTAAAAATGCTACGACTGAAAATTTCCCAATATTACCAGGGCATTTGAATCCTCTTTTTATATTGGGATATTTATATCTCAGCAGGATTAAGCTAAGATTAACTGCTGCAAAAGCAATAAACAAAAAGAGATTAGTAATATTAGCAACGATTGAAATGTCCCCAATTATTGCAAAAAACAGTGCAATGATGGCAGTAAATATTATTGCGAAAACCGGGGTTCCTGTTCTTGGATTGACTTTTGCAAAATAAGAAGGTAAAGAATGTTCTCTTGCCATTCCATATAACTGTCTTGAGGCAGCAACCATTGTTAACAAAACTGTATTTGAAGTTGCAAACATTGCAAGAATTGCCAGAACAATAAATGCATTATTGCCGAAAAAAGATGAAGCAATGAGCGCCATAGGCGCACTTGTACTGCTTAATTGTTCCCAGCCGACAGCACTTACTGCAGATAAAGCAACTAAAACATAAAGTATTGAACTTATTATGATTGAATAAACAATTCCAAGCGGAATTGTTTTTTCGGGATTCTTCGTTTCATCTCTCAACTTAATTATACTTTCAAATCCGAGATATGCAAAGAAAACGAGTGCTGCTGCACCGAAAACTCCCCCCAATCCATTTGGCATTTCAAGATAATTAACTTTATTGTCAAATTTCAGAAAACCAATTGCAATTATAATAATTAAACCGAGTATTTCGGCAATTGTTGAAATATCATTATACCATGCAGTTTCTTTTATTCCCCAAATGTTAATAAGAGTCATTACAGCAATAAGCAGCATTGCTGCCAAAGCAAACGGCATAGGGAAAAATTTTGTAAAATAACCGGCAAATCCTAATGCAACTGCAGCCGAACTTATTATGGTTCCGGCAATCATTGCTAAAGCAATCCAAAAAGCAAATCTTCTGTTGATTGCAGCCTTAAGGTAAACATATTCTCCAGAATCTCCCTTAAATATTGAGCTTAATTCGGCATAGCTTAACCCAGTAAAAATCGCGATAATTGCCGAAATTAGAAAAGCAAGCCAAATCGCATTGCCAGCCAAACCAGCACCGACCCCGATTAAAGCATATATTCCGGCACCAATAATTATTCCAACACCCGCAATAGTAACTTGAAATAATCCTAAGTCTTTTTTAAGTTCTGACATTTGTGCCTATTGCCTCTTGTATGTTTTTATACCCATCTTCTTTTAATAATCTTACTAAACCTGTGTTTATATGCTTTATCAATGCTGGACCTTTGTAAATCATGCCAGTAATTAACTGTACAAGACTTGCTCCGTTCTTTATTCTATCATAAGCGTCTTCTGCTGTGAAAATTCCTCCAACTGAAATCAAAATGAATTTTCCTTTCGTTTTATTGTAAACGTATTTTAATATGTCATTTGATTTATTTTTAACCGGAAGTCCGCTTATTCCTCCTTTTTTATTTTGCCAATATTTTTTTGATGTTTTTAAGTTTGTCCTGTCATGGGTCAGATTGGTTAGAATAAATCCGGAAATGCCATATTTCTCACCTAAGTCAAGTATCTTATCCAGTTTTTCCCTCAGCAAATCTGGGGAAAGTTTCAAGAAGACTGGTTTTTTTGGATTTTTAATTTTCTTTAATAATAGTTCAAGCAAAACGGGATCTTCAAAGCTTCGCCCATCTCCCGTATTTGGACAGCTTATGTTGATTGTAATGTAATCCCCAATATTCTTTGCCGAGTTATATGATTTATAGTAATCATTGACTGAATCATTTCCCTTTATATTAAAATCATTAGTTTTTGCGATGCTGATTCCGAGAGGGATTTTAAATTTCATATTTTTTAATCTTTTGCAGATAATATTTGCACCATCATTGCACAAACCATAATTTACAATTATGGAGTTATCTTTTGGAAGCCTAAACACTCTTGGTTTTGGGTTTCCATTGCATGGATTTGCAGTGATGCTTCCCACTTCTTCAAATCCAAATCCTGTATAGGGCATTATGTCAACGAGTTTTGCGTTCTTATCAAATCCTGCGGCCAAACCAACAGGATTTGGAAAATTAATTCCTTTAATGTTTATATTCAGTGCTTTATTTTTATAATTAAAAAAGAAATTGGTAATAAATTTCGTTACAATATTGCTTCCAAGAAAGATGCCTGCGTAAGTTACTAAATCGTGTGTTAATTCAGGGTCTATCTTGAAAAAGACTGGCTTTGCTAACTTCTCATAAAGCTTGATTTGTATGCTCATAAATGGATAGTATCAGAAACTCTTTATTAATATAACCCCGAAACTAGTTTCATTTAGAAAGAATGTATTTTTATGGAAGAAGACAACCGCTCTTTTCAGTTAATGTTGCAAATGCTACTTCGCCACTTAATCTCGATTTATCTCCAAACTCCCAAGTTGGATAACCATCAATTCCTTTTTTAGCACAGAATTCTGTCTGCGCCGTTCCGCCCGGAAGAGAACATTCTACATAATTAACATACTGCCAGCTGCTGCCAAAAGCTTTTTTCTGATTTTGACAATGAGAACACCAATAAGCGCCATACATTGTTACATTATTTGCGGACAAGCATTTCGCAAAATCATCATATTTACCCGCAGATGTGCACGCGGCAAGAAGCAAAAGCAGTACAACGGCTATTTTTATGAATTTCATTACAAGAATTAGAACAAAACTGTTTAAATATTTATCTACTATTGCTTCAATATAACAATGTTAGTCATTCCGCGTCTTTTTCTCTCAATTAAACCCTTTCCTTCAAGTCTATCAAGAATCCTTGTTATTTTAACTTTAGTCATGCCCATTTTATCAGTCAATTCCGACTGCATTACTGAACCTTGCGCATCAATTACCAACTCCAAAACTTTTTTTTCATTTTTTTCAAGTTTTGACATTATTTGCTGGTAATTCTCCTTCGTCATTTTTTTAGGCTGCATCTGTTCTTTAACGCGCATTATCTTGTGTACAATTCTTTCCTCTTTGCTGAAAAAAATTAAATAAAATCCAATTATTACGACGAGAACAAGTATTACTATGTTTATCTTAATTTGTTTATTTGCAATAGCTTCGTGTAGACAGGAAGGACCTGAAACAGAACATGTCTCTGTTGCCAAGGATAGTAAAGAAGAATTATAGGAATAAATTATGAATCCCATAAGAAGAGCTATACCGATAACAATAAACCCCGCAATTTTGTTCTTCATAAGATAGTGATGCAGTTATTTATTTATAAAGATGATGAAATTAACATTAAGTTAATTGCTTCTTTTCAGATATGGGTCTAAAACATACTTAAATCCGAGCCAAAGCGTCAAAACAAGTATTGCAAAATGAATTGCCATGAATTCCAATACAAACTCAACAGAATATCCTTCAATAAAATATCTTACTTGGAGCAGTATCCCAGTTATTGCAGATATTCCAATAACTCTTGTCCAAAATCTTTTATTTTTTAATATTAAATAAGATACAAAAGCGTACAACGTGCCGTACAATAATTTGTTTGTGAAGTATCTTGACGGAACGGAATACTCCGGACTTAATCCGTGGATTAAATAATCGACAAAATCAAATACTGCGACAGCCAATGCAAAGAATATGAGCAAAACTAGATAATATGATTTCTTCAACTTATTTTTAGTTTTTGCCATAGTTCTTCTAAGTGTGATGCCTTTTTAAACTTTCTTTAATATTCCAAGAGGCTCTGTTCCAAGTCTCTTAGTTGTGCCATCGGCTCAGTTCTATAATACTGTTATTTATTGCATTTTCCTATCTGGAACATCGGAAAATGCTTCATTTTAATTGCAATAGAACTTCACATATTGATGGCACAAACGACTTTTGAGACAGAGCCTTAATATTCCAAGAGGCTCTGTCCCAAATCTCTTTAATTTTGCCATCGGCTCGGCTTTTGTTGAAAGTCTATATTGAACTTTTCTATCTGGAACCTCGAAAAGTTCTTAATATTTAAACAAATAGAAGCCTCGCGTAATGATGGCAAAACAGACTCTTGGGACAGAGCCATTCCAAGAGAAAGCTTTAAAAACAGGTATGTGTTTAAATTTAGCATAGGGGGTTTTAGATATGGAAAAAAAGAGTGAAACTATAACTTTAGAAAAAACAACTGTTTGGAAAATAGTGACAGGAATTCTGGCTTTACTTGTAATTTTAATGTATTTGAACAATGGTGGAACAACGACAACAACACCAGGTGCACAGCAACCTACGATAAAAACGAATGTAGATATGACTGTATTTGCAGACGATATAATTAAAGGCAGTGCAAATGCAAAAGTCACAATAATAGAATATTCAGACCCATCATGTCCATTCTGTGCAGCGGCTGCTGGCGGAAGTGAAATGGTAGCTTATATGCAAAGCAGAGGGGGAACTTACGAACCAGCTTTGCCGGGCATATTCAAGAACTATGTTGATACAGGAAAAGCAAGGTTTGTATTCAGATATTATCCTGGACACGGAAAGGGACAAGACGCTGCAAAAATAATGTTTTGCGCAAACGAACAGAACAAATTCTGGGAAGTGCACGATGTCTTCTTCGACAATCAAAAATTGATGGAAGCAGGAGATACTGCCGGATTGAAAAAACTTGCGGTTAACAATGGTGTTGATTCAAGCAAATTAGAAGCTTGTTTAGCAACAAAGAAATACGATGCGAAACTTACAAAAGATACACAACTAGGTCAGGCAGCAGGAGTTGGTGGAACACCATCCTTTGCAGTCAATGGACAAGTAATTGAAGGCGCTGTGCCTTTCGATACAATACAGGCTACAATAGAAGCGGCATTGAGGTAAAAATGGCTAAGAAAAAAACAACAAAAAAATCAAACAAGAAATGCTCATGCGGACATGATTGCTGCTGAGCATTTCTTTTTATTTATTTTTAATTTATTTGTGAAGCAGATAGTTCTTTGAACGGGAGCTGCATTGTTTTTTCTTTTGAACTTCTTTTATTAAATGTACCATATTTTTCATAAATGACTCTTTGTTTTTCATTTTTAATAGTTATAAGAGCATCGCCTAAACTAGCAACCTTAATTAAAGGAGAATTGGAAAACACAACATCTTTATCTCCCTTAATATAAACAAATGAACCTTCATGACTGATTATGCTGGCATTATTTTTCTTTAGAATGTTAACAATATCGCCCCCCATCAGATTCATAGTATCTTCGATTTCTCTCGGCCTTACATCATAATTTCCTCCTACATTTCTAAGCTGACTTTCTAAAAGTCCATTTAATTTTTCAAATTCTTTTTCTTTTCCGAAAGTCAGCTGATGCTCATAATTAATTACTTTTATTTTTCTGTCCCTTAAAATTCCATAATCAGTAATAAGATATTCCGCCAAAGTGTTTCCAAATTGAGCATAAATTAACCTTTCAAAATCACTTAAATTAGAATCTGCCTGTCTTTTGTAAATTTCATCTGATTTTGGGAATCTTTTTTTGATAAGATGACGTAAATAATATCCATAAGGAACATGAGCAATAGCAACGTCACTAACAGGACCTTTTGGAAGCACTTCAAATACTTCATCGAGTTTTCCTTCTAAATAATTTCTAAACATAGTTTGTGCTTTTTTTCTTTCGATTTTTGACTTTTCATCCATTCTTCTCGTTTCAGTTCTTGGCAGTTTTAAAACTTTAAGAAAATCTTCATCCTGCGTTTTATTTATTGAACGAAGTGAATAGAATAAATGAGAAAGCGGAATTTTAAATTCCTGTGAAATCCATGCAGCATGTTTTAAGTATTGCTGGAATTGTTCATTGTTTAATATTTCTGGCAAAATATCAACATCATCTGCAACATAATTAAGATTTGTTTCTGCTGCCTGCATGTTTCCTGCTCTTGCTTCTTTATCTAAAACAGCAAGTTTTGCGTAATGTTCATCTTTTGTTAAAACTTCTTCTCCCAATTTCTTCTTAAATTTTCCTTCTCCAAAAATATGCTTAGCAACAGTTTCCAATCTGTAATTTGGAAGCTTAGGAAAAGCAATCTGTGCCCATCTGTATAAATCAATTACTAATCTTCCGTTAATTCCTACCCTTTCTAAATTTTTTATATGAACTTCCATTCTTGGTCTTGTATCATCTTCTCCGATATCAAAATCGGGATGGGCATTTCTTGAATTTAAGAAATCATATTTTGCATTATATGCTGAAAGAAAAAGGGGATTTTCTCTTCTTATTGAATCTCTTTCTGCCGTTAACAGTATTTCTTCAGATCCGTGTGATAATACCTCGTATCCTTTGTAGAATTTCTTTGGAAGTTTACTTAGTGTGTGGACTTCTTTTTTTACAGGAACTCCATTTTGAACATAACTTAATCCTGCCCAGCTTATGTCTCCTCCGTCTGGATCATTGAATCCCGGAGTTTCAATATCCAAGAATCCCCATTTCTGCTGCATTATTTCTTCATGATTAAGATAACGCAAAGGTCTTATTGGATTGAAAGAATTCAGTAATAACTCTAATTCTCCACCGGCATACCGAGCTGTCCTGCAATAATCCTTTATTTTGTTTCTAATTACGTTTAATTTTTTTCCTGTTTCGGTTATTTCTTT
>JBBSYT010000017.1:0-2097 GCA_038045085.1 Nanobdellota archaeon | reverse complement strand
CTTTCGGCAATCCGTTGAAATGTGATAAAGAATCACTATACAATGCCGTTACAAGGTCATTAAAAATATCTTCTTTTTGTTTTTTCAGTGTGTTTGGAAAAGATTGTTTTATATTTGTATGCAAGTCGGTTATTCCATTATTGAATTCTGTTTTTAGTTTAAGTGTATCTAACAGAAGTGTGTCTACATCGGCCCACACTCCCGGATTTGAAAACTTCCATCTTAACTGCTGAGTGTATTGCGGATTAATAAATGTTTTTGCTCTTTCCTTCTTTTTTTCAGCAACTTTAATTATTGGAAATAATGTGTCAATGACAGCATCTGTTGCAGGAGCAATGACGTGGACAACATTATAAGTACTCCAATTAGGTTCCTTGAAGTGAGGACCAAATTGTATTATTTTACAGTCTTCTAATTTTGGATTTTCGTTTAATTGTGCAACGAGTCTCTCTGCAGCTTCTTTTGAGTATTTCTTTGCAATGAAAGTATAAGGCTGGTCAACAAGAGCTCTTCCATGCTCTCTGATAAATATAGACGGCTTTCTGAAAGGAATGCTATGTCTAACATCAGAAATGATTACTCTGCTAAACGCCTCATCTACAACACCTTCAAGCATGGAACGGCTAAGAATAGATGATTAATAAAGGTTACTGAGAAGATATAGTACGTATTATTGGTCTTATTGCTCTTGCTAACTTATTAGCTCCAAGTACATGGAAAGAAAGAAACTAATAAGAGCCAGCCCCTTTACTAACGTTACTCCCGACGACTTTCTCATTTCATTCGAATCGCTCCAAGTTTTCGCGAGAATATAATATAGATTAAGTTCAATTAAATTTGAAGTCCTACGAACAAAAGAGGGCAGTTTTCCTAATTATTATCAAATGTGTGTTTTGAGAATTAAATTTCCTATATAAATAAGCTTTTAAAAAAATTAATAATCTTTCCAAAAAAGCTTTTTCCTTCTGGATTTTTTGTATCCTTAACTAGTTCTTCTTTTTCAACAACTAAATCGTCACAAACTTCTTCCTTTTGAATCCAATTACATTCTTTAGGATGCGCATAACAGGCTTCACTATTGTTATCAAACTGAGAGCAAAAGCTGTTTTCATCTGAAATCTTATCTTCACACCCGCCCTGCTTACAGTCTTCACAGCAATTGTTTTCAGTTTCTTCAGGAGATTCGCAAATGCTGTTACCACATCTCGCAAGAGATGGATTAGTATCCTGTATATCAGAATCAATATTTATATTACCTATACTCTTGCCTAAGTAATTCATTATAGGTTCAGGCTGTATTATTTCTTTACATTGAATTTTATCAGGACTAACGCTTTCGCCTTCAAAGAAGTATTCTCTAGGGCCGGTTCCCGCAACAATATATTCCCCATTAAAATCAACTTTAGTTACCCAAGTGTTTGCCTCATATTCCCATAAAGGCTTGTTGCTGTTTTTGGAGAAAAGGTAAACTTTCTTGGTTGTTCCTCCAGCAGCCAATAAACTGCCGTCTGAATTAAGTTTAACATCTCCAAACTGCACGAATCTTCCGGACTCAGTAAATTTCCATAATAGTCTATTGCTGTTTTTAGAGAATAGATAAATATGGCCAGTACTAGTGCCTGCTGCAATGTAATTTCCATCACTCGAAATAGAAACCGCTCTTGCAGTGCTATCTTCTTGAGAAGAAAAGCTCCAAAGTTTCTTTCCTTGGTTATTAAATAAGAAAAGGATCTCTTTTCCTTGCATATGGTCAGCAGAATAAGCTATTAAGCTACCGTCATCAGAAATTGCCGATTTATGCACTGGAGAATCAATAGTCAGTGGTTCGCTTCTGAATACTTGCTCTCCGGCTCCAGAGAATAAATACGCCCTTCTATCCGGGCAGCCGGTGGTAGCAGCAACATATTTACCATCCGGGGTAACATCTGGCTGATAAAAATTTCCAGATTGCTCATATCCTGGATGAGAAGCCCGGTATTCTCCTAATTTATTTCCATCTTTATCAAATATAAAGATTTTATCTCCTTTTTCACCGGCGTTACCAGTTCCCGCAGCAATGATACTACCATCATCAGACATATCTACTCCGATTGATCC
>JBBSYT010000016.1:0-8528 GCA_038045085.1 Nanobdellota archaeon | reverse complement strand
AAATGAAACTAGCGACATGGGCGTTCTGGATTGGTGCTATACTTTCAATACTTATTGGTATTGGACAGGCATCTCAGGCTGCTTTCGCAACAAACAAATGGATCCCTGTAATCTTAGTTCTGCTAGGATTGGCTGTTGGATTAATAAGTATTTCAGTGAAAGAAACGGTAGCATTTTTGGTAGCAACAGTTGCTCTTCTTGCTTTCGGAACTGGTGGATTGTTAACACTTGACACTTTGATTCCAAAGTTGGGAACATTGTTAGCATCATCAGTGCAGGCATTTACATTCTTTGTAGGTGCAGCGGCTGTAATCGTAGCTTTGAAAGAAGCATGGTTATTAGCATCAAGGAGATAAAGTTTATCTCTTTTTTTCTTTATTTTTTTAATTTTTATTCTTTAGTTTGTTTTTAGATTTTTTTGGTTTATAATTAAACTATTATTATCTTGCCCGGGTTGCTCAGCTAAATTCGAACTAAACATAAGCCAAATATTGGTATAATAATAACAATATAAAAACGTCTAAAATAACGCAGATAAATATTAACCAGTCTGATTTACTGAGCCATCTTCATTTACTCTTATTGCTGATGCTAATTTACAATATGATTCGGGAATTGTATAAACTCTCATGTTTTCACATGCGTAAGTTCCGTTAGAAACTTCTATTGGATATATTTCCATTTTCTTTACAACACCAATATCTTTAACAAGTTTTGAATAATCTATATTGAAGCTCCTTATTCCGCCAGAAAGAATTTCCTCATTTCTTCTGACCATTTTGGTTGTTCCATTATTCCCCGTATAAATAAACCATAATCCCGGAATTGTTCTTTTTCCACCGTTCATGATTTTTAATATGAAATTAGTATTCAAATCATCAGTCCATTTACATCCGCCGTAAAGTATTGTTGAATATCTGCATTTTTTATTGAATGCCGGGATTTCTCCAATAACTTCAACGGGTTCTTCTTCAACAACTTCCTTGGTCGCATTTTTCTTAGGTTCTGTCTTCGTTTCGACAGATTTTGTTACAGAAGGAGTTGTATTGAAGGCTTTTTGTTTAGAGACTATGTCTTGGATTGACTGCTCTGTGGACGCATTTTTCTGCCCACACGCTGCCAGTAAGAATAAAGAACATACAAATATTGCAAAAACTATCCTATTCATGATATTACCTCTTGGCGGTTTATTTATATAGTTTTCCACTATGTTTATTAAGGATTAATACGCAGCAATAGTAGGTGACAGACATCAACCCCCCAAGAATTAAATGGTTTAAAGAGATTTCTAAGAAAGATATTCCTTTAGTAGGTGGCAAGGGTTCAAATTTAGGAGAAATGTATAATATGGGACTACCAATTCCACCTGGCTTTTTCGTCACCGCACAAACCTATCAAGAGTTCATAGTCAAAACCGGAATCGTTGGAGATATTCAAAGAATATTGAAAGGACTTAATGTTGAGGATACAAAAGATTTACAAGAAAGAGCAAACCAAATACAAAAATTAATCGTTAAAACTTCTATTACTGATTCAATTAAACAAGAAATTCTTGAAGCTTATTCTACACTAAACACAGAAACATTATTTTCACCCAATCTCGGCAGAGCCGAGCTGGGCCCATCTCACTTTAGTGAGCTTGGGAAAGGAAAAGACGTTTTTGTTGCAGTAAGAAGTTCTGCAACAGCAGAAGATTTGCCAGAAGCGAGTTTTGCGGGGCAACAGGCAACTTTTTTGAATGTAAGAGGACCAGACCAATTAATTAAAGCAATAAGAATGTGCTGGGCATCTTTGTTTACCGCAAGAGCTGTTTATTACAGAGTAAAGAATAATTTTGACCATATGAAAGTTTTGATATCTGTTGTAGTTCAAAAAATGGTTAATTCAGAAAAAGCAGGAATTATGTTTTCTATCAATCCAGCAACAAATATAAGAAATGAAATTGTTGTTGAGGCGGTTCATGGTTTAGGAGAAACTGCCGTTTCGGGTGAAATTAGTCCGGACATTTACATTGTAAATAAAGATGAAATGCGGATTAAAACAAGATTATTAAAAATGCAAAAATGGGGATTATTTAGGGGGGCTGACGGTTCCAACATAAAGCAGTTAATCCCAGAAAATATTGACAAAGAACAGGTTTTAACTGATGAAGAAATAATGAAACTGGCAAAATATTCTAAAGTTTTAGAAGAACATTACGGAAAACCGCAAGATAGCGAATGGGCAATTGAAGATCATAAAATTTACATTGTTCAAACAAGACCAGTAACTACTTTGCATGAAAATAAAGTTAATGATGAAATTGAGGGAGATGCTGTTGTTAAAGGAGAAACTGCTTCATCTGGGGTAGCTTCAGGCCCGGTAAAAATTGTTCTTTCTATGAATGATTTGAATAAAGTCAATGATGGAGATATTATGGTCACTCCTATGACTAATCCAGATATGGTAATGGCTATGAAAAAAGCTTCAGCAATCATAACGGATGAAGGTGGAATCACAAGTCATGCTGCAATTGTTTCAAGAGAAATGCAAATTCCTTGCATAGTTGGTACCGGAAATGCGACAAAAGTTTTGAGCGACGGAGTTGTAGTTACCGTTGATGCTACTCACGGAAAAGTTGTGTTCGGAAGATCAATTATTGAAAAAAGAAAAATAGAAATAAAGCAGAAAATCAAAACTAAAACTCAGCTTAAACTAATTTTAGATATTCCAGAAATCGCAGAAGAAGCTGCAAAAACTGGAGCAGATGGAATTGGATTATTCAGATTGGAAATGCTCATTGCCGAAAATGGAATACATCCCGCTGAGTACATAAGACAAGATAAGGATGACGAATACACAGATATGCTTGTTATGAGATTAAAACCAGTTGGAGATGCTTTTAAAGGAAAACCGATTTGGATTAGAACTTCGGATATAAGAACAGATGAATATAGGGGATTAAAAGGCGGAGATAAAGAACCGCACGAAACAGACCCCATGATTGGATGGCACGGAATAAGACGTTCTTTAGATGAACCAAGAATTTTAAAAGCTGAATTAAATGCAATAAAAAAATTACATGAAAAAGGATATACAAATTTTGGAGTCATGGTCCCATTTGTAATCAGAGCAGATGAAGTTAAACAAGCAAAAGAAATATTTAGGAGTTTGGGTGTTGAACCTGTCAGAGATATTCCATTTGGAGTTATGATTGAAACACCTGCTTCTTGTTGGGTTATTGAAGAAATATGCAAAGAAGGAGTTTCGTTTGTTTCTTTTGGAACAAATGATTTAACACAATTAACTTTGGGCATTGACAGAAACAATGAAAAGATAGCTCATTTGTTTGATGAGATGCATCCTGCAGTTTTAGGAGAGATTATGGGCGTTGTTAAAGTTTGCAGACAATATGGTGTTGAAACTTCTATCTGCGGACAAGCAGGCGGAAGACCTGAAATGGCAAAATTCCTTATTGGTATTGGAATAGATTCACTTTCAGTTAATAGAGATGTTATTTACAAAATAAGCGAGATTGTCAAGCAAGCGGAGGATGATTCACAATGATACCAAGTGAACATATGTTTTATGGATTTTTTGCTTCATTATTGGTATTGTTTTTATTTCCTAGTCTCGGTACTTTTGGTTTTTTGATTGTTTTCCTTAGCTCATTTTTAATTGATACCGACCATTATCTTGCTTATGTATATTTGAAAAGAGATTTTAGCCTTTCAAGGTCTGTTGAGTTCTATCTTGCTATGGGGCACGAACATAAAACGTTAAGGACAAAAAAAACAGAACCTTTGATGATATTTCATACTGCTGAATTCTGGCTTTTGTTAGTAATTCTTTCGTTTTTTAATTTGTTTTTCTTCTATATTTTAATTGGAGTGTTAATTCACGTTTTATTAGATTTATATTCTTCAAAACAGCTCGATATTCTTCATGTTCGGCCTTATTCAGTTATAAGACACTTTTTAAGAAAGAACTAAATAGTTATTTATTTATTATAAATTCACTGGCTTTTGTTAAAAGTTCTTTTGCGTTCTTGAATGTTAATTGTTTCAATGCATCACCATATTTCAACCATTTGTAGTCAAATATTTCCCCTTTTCCTTGTTTAACCTTTTTAGACTCCGTAAATCCTACGAACCAAACAACTGTTTTAAGAATTCCTTCTTTTGGATAGTAAGTTGTTTCCTCTCTAAATCCTTCGAACAGTCTTACTTTTATTCCAGTTTCTTCCAAAACTTCTCTTTTTGCCGTTTCTATTTCAGATTCTCCTTCTTCAACATGTCCTTTCGGAAAATCCCAATGACCTGCGTCATGCTTTAACACCAAATACTCCTCATTACAAAGAATTACAACTCCGCACGATTTTTCTGTTTTCATTTTGTTAAAACATAAACGTTTCTTGTTAAGCTCTTATGTATGTAAATTGAGTACTTACCAACTATTTTAAGCTTGCTTTTTTTTATCAGTTTTTCTGCGTTTATAAAATTTGGAAATACAACAACAGCTCTTTTTCCAAGTATTTTTTTCAATTTAATTAAAAAGCGCCCATATAAATCTACTCCTATTGCTTTCGACGCTTTTCCATATGGCGGGTCGGTTACAATGTAGTCATACATTTTGTTTATTTTTAATGCATCCTGCTTGAAAAGCTTGAAGTTCTTTATTTTGTAATATTCTAGGTTTTTCTTGCTCATTCTGAGCATATTTTCATCTATGTCTGAGCCTACCGCTTTTAACTTCATTAATCCAGCTTCAATTAGGAAACCTCCGACTCCGCAGAAAGGGTCATATACTTTTTTTTTAGAACCAGTTAAATTAACACATGCTCTTGCAAATTTAGGCAGTACTGTTATTGGCATTTGTTCAGGTCTTTTATCAGGTCTTCTCGCATAGAACTCTTCCTTGTTTTCCCACTTTAAAATTCCGAAGTAAACTTTATTGTTTCTTTCAATGGCAATTAGCTTCGTTTTTGGCTTTTCAAGGTTAACTTTCGGATTTTTAAGCAAATCATATATCATTCCGCCGTACTTTCTGCTTAATGAATGAGATATTTCTTTGTCGAATTTATGGTAAGTTAATGAAAAACTTCCTTTAATTAACTTGTTCCAGTTTGTTTTCTTTATTTTTTGTTCAACTTCATTCGATTTGCAATCAAAAATAGCGTCTAGAATCATTCTTGTGTATGAAAGTCTGTCTGAATTTTTACTCGTATTTATCGAAAGAACATTTTCATCTAATGTTCCCTTTCCGAAGATGGCTTCAGCTTCTGCTCTTGCCATACTAACATTTTCTTTTGAAAGAAGAAATAACACCATTTTTGTATAAAAGTTAAGGTTTTCTTTATAAATTTAACTAAAGATGACAATATTGAAAATAAATCAAAATCTTTTTAAACACTTGAATGAATAAATGACTTATGGGAAGGGGAAGACCAGTAAAGTCGGCAATCAGACAGAATATAGTGGAGATTCTTAACGTAAGGGGAGATATGTATGGCTATGATATTTTTAGAGTTTACAAGGAAATTTTTCCTTCAATCACATTAAGGTCGATATATTATCACCTTAAGAAGGGCATTTCAACGGGAGAGTTCATAGTTAAAGAGGTTAGAAAAGAGAAAGGAAACTTCTCATGGGGCGGGGAGACGGAGAAGACATATTATGCATTGGGTCCTAAGGCGATGGCTAAGGGCGATTCTAAAGTTAAAGATTATTTTAAAAAGTGAATTGTTTTAATTATTAACCAAAAATAAATTCTTCATCTAACGAACCAAGTAAATGGATTTCCGAAGTAAGTGCTGATTAATCCAAGTATGAGTATTGCCAGCAATAATAATGAAATAAAGCTCCAAACTTTCTTTGCTTTCTTTTCGTCTTTTACTGTTGATTTAAGCAATGTCCCCATCATTAAACCGCCGTCAACAATTCCCAATGGTAGTAAATTAAACAATCCAATGAAGAAGTTTAATAAAAATAACCATCTTATCAGTTCTTTAGTCCAGTAGTAAGGAATCTTTATTTTTTCGTAGTCAGAAATAACTCTTCTTTCATTTTTAATATTATTCACTCCAATTAACGCTTTTCCGTTAGAATCGGCAGTTTTAATTGAATAATCTTTTCCGTCCGCTTTTAATGTAACAACATCTCCGGGATTTGTTTTGTAATACATTGATTCAACAAACAAATTAGCATCTTTTACTTCTTTTCCGTTAAATGAAGAAATAATCATTCCGGATTTTAATCCCGCTTGAGCAGCAGGCATCGATTCGTTGTTAATATCAAATGAAAACCCGACCGGTTCTGTTATTTTTCCTTCAAACGGTGCAAGTTTTGAGGAATTCAAAACGAATGGGAAAGCAAGCAATAAAAGTACTGCAATTAATATATTCATCATTGGTCCTGCTGCAAATATGGAGTATTGAGCAACATCAGAATGCTTGTGAAGCTTCTTTTCATCCGGTTCCACGAATGCTGCAGGTATTAATGGTACAAATACGCATAAAAATGCAACCCCTGATGATTTAATGTCTAAACCATGTGCTTTTGCAACAATTGCATGAGCGAACTCGTGAACTAATGCTAAAAAGAATATTGCAACAATCCAGTGCAAAAATGAAAGGTAACCTACGCCAGGAACGTTTGTGAAAGGAAGAACCAATGAAACTCCTGGTGTTGAAACTGGAGTTATGATTAACATGTATAAAAATAAGAAAATACTTATTGTTACGTAAATCATTCCAACAAATCCTAGTCCTATGCAGCAATAACCAAAGAATTTGATTGGCTCTCTGTATTTTTCTGCCACCCTATTAACAAATTTTAGTCCGAACTTTGATTTATACATAACCATGTATAAGACCGGATGAATTATCTTTTGCAGAACAAGTTGCTTTCTTTTAACAATTAAAAAAATTGTAAGAACTAGGACAAATAAAACTGCTAAAATAACTTGGATATCCATGAGCATTACTTTTTTCTAGCCGGTCTTAGTGCTCTAGACCCGCATTTTCTGCATTTTACTAATCCTGCGATAACCATCATATTTGAAGCCCTAATTACTGATTTGCATTTTCTGCATACAAATTTGTTTTTCATCAATCTTGCGTTTGCTTCTGGAAACTTAGCCAAGATGCTCACCTCTAGTTCGCATCTTGTCAATCCCAAAATTTTTCAAATTTTGTGGCTTAGCCATTATTCTTTAACCTGTTTCATAATCTTGTCTTCTAATATTTCCCAATAAATTATTGTTGAGCCTTCTTTTACTTTTCCTCTTAATTCTTCTGGGATTTCTAAATCGAAAGTTTCAAATGATGCCGAATCCATTATGTTTGCTTTATTTCCTGTGATTGTTAAAACTTGAGCGTCTTTCTTTCCAATTATTGGAACTTCGACATCAATATGCGGCATAACCATATCTCTTTTTTTCCCATCTAATATGCCCACTGCAACTATTCTGTATTTTGCGTGACCATGTTTTCCGGGTTTTGAAATGTCAACAGAAGTAACTTTACAAGCTGCTCCATCAAATATAACTAGACTGCCTTCTTTAAGGCTTGAAACATCAGTTATCTTTATTTCTCCTGCCATTGTTAAACACCTACAAATTCAAGACTAGAGGCCATTTATAAAGCTTACGACAAGTAAGGCTCTGTCCTAAAAGTCGGCAAAGCCAAGAAAATAAGTTATGACAAACTAGTCGCAGATATACTTCAGTGCGGATTGTCCGCACAGTTTTGGAGCTGACGCTAGCTCCAAACTTACGTTTGATTGCGCTGTTGCTCGATTCAATGAGTTCTCTTCTGTGATATATTCTTAATCTGTATTGCCTTGCCATTTTCTTTCGATATCTTCCTCTTCTTGCATTTTTCTTTTTGGGAACCATGAGAACAATGCTGTTCTCATGTGCAAACTTAAATAAAGATTCAGAAGAATATCCTTTATCTGCGACAGCAATTTTCGGATTGCTGTTTTTCAAAAGAAATTTTGCATCTTTGATATCGTGTGAAGGAAGCACACGAATTTTTGCAGAGCAAAATTTCTTTTTCCTCGTGTCAAATGCTGTGCTTAATTTAACAGAAATACGAGGTAATTTTCCGTCAATTCGTCTTAAATAATGATAACTTGGGTTTGTCCTTGACAAACCAGTGCTGTCAATAGCAATCAAATAAGAATTTCCGCAGGTTATCTTCAGAATTTTGTTCCAGAACTCCGCATTGAGTTTCTTTGCAGTATATTGCAAAGCAGATTTACTCGGACATCTAATTCCGAGCAAATTACAGAATTCATTCGTTCTTCGAAATGACAGTCTGCAGTATGCCTTTATTATGAGCGCATGCAGATGTTCCAGAAATTCGTATGTTTTTGGTCCAAAGTAGTGCAACCATCTCGGACAGCCTAATCTTCTTAACAAACGCTTAAGTTTTTGTACTAGTCTTTCTTTCTTTCCCATGTGGGGCTATACTCCCCACCCCAGAACAGCCTTACGGCTGTCTGGGTTATCAATTTTGTGAACTTAAAAAGATTTAGGACAGAGCC
>JBBSYT010000015.1:0-5663 GCA_038045085.1 Nanobdellota archaeon | reverse complement strand
CACTTCTTCTCCATAATAATTTATTCCATTTCTTAATTTTCTATATCTATCAAACTTTTGAAAGAGAGAATTTTCTTTGAGGATGTCTCTTAAAAAGAATCCTATTGACTCGTGATCTAGAAATTTATACCCATTTAAATAGCCAATTGCTTCGCAATATTCTCTTAATCCTTCATAAAGCTCTCTTAAAATTGTTTTGGAAGTTGAAGCAACAAGAGGGATATTTTTTGCAGTTTCAATTGCTTGAAGAGAGGATTTGAAAAAACTTGAAGCTCTTATTTTATTTTGAAGAACTTTCTTTGCTTTTCCGCTGTTTAAACTAAATTCAAAATTCATTATAAAACCTCTAATTCTCCAGATAAAACAATGCCATTACAAATATTGTTTATTAAAGAGGAATTTGTTTTTTTTGATTTTTCCCAAGAAGATTTATTAAATTTGTGGAAGCTTATTTTTCTGTTTAATGTTTTTTCATATTTTTCGGTGGCAAATTCTTTTTCAACATTTGAAATTAAACAAATATCTATATCGCTGGAGGAGTCATCTGTTGCAGAAGCATAACTTCCAAATAGAACAATCACAGGTAAATCATATTTTTTTTCTAAATCTTCTACAATTTGAGATTCTCTAAGTTTCTCTAGATTATAATATCGTTTTAGATTCAAAGTTTTTTTATTTAAAATTAATTGATAAAATGCATATAATCTGTCTTTTTTCAAAGACAAAAATCCTTCCTTAGTTAATTTATTCAAATATCGCCTGACAGTAGTGTGATTAATTTTTAAAATTCTAGATAGTTCTCTAATACTAACTTGTCTATTTGGATTTTCAAGAAAGGGTTTTAGAATGGTTATTTTTGTTTCCATATGGAAGTATATGTTTACACTTGTTTATAAATGTTTGTATGTATTTTTAATATTTATAAATGGATAAAATTAATTTTTATATGTTTTGAAGAGAATTAACCAAAAGGTATCCAATAAACATTGTAAATTCCCAAACAACCAGAACTTGTAACTTTCCAGTAATTTCCTTTTTTAACTGCCATTTCAATTGTTCCTCCCCCACCAACATCAATATAGCCGCTTCCACCAGTACTTCTTATTACAGAGGGGTTTGTACTCGAATCTGTATAACCATAAATTCCTCCCCCGCAATGCCCTCCATTTCCATATGCATAAACAAAACCATCAGTTAATACAGGACCTTGAACAGCTCCACCAGATGCAACGCTAGTTTTATCTTCCCATGTTCCAAAACTTCCTCCACAACTCCAAACTCCTCCAATAATCTTTAAAGTTTCTCCTTCTGAACATTTTTGAAGTTCTGAAATAGCATGTCCTGGATTTGGAGTTGTTCCTAAAACAGCATAAACTCCGACGCTGATTCCTAAAATAATCATTACTCCCAATAATATAAAGAAATATTTCTTTTCTATATTCACCTCGAGTTTCATAACTATTTATAAGAAAGGTTATTTAAATAGTTTTTTGTTTCAGAATATATGGCAAAAATAGAAAATAAAAAATTAGAAGATGCTTTAGCTAAAACATCTGCCTCAAAAAGATCTTTTTCGGAAGATGCATTAAATAAAAAAGAAAGTGCAAAAGTATCTGTTGAAGAAGAGATTGGATATCATAAAGGATGCTTAAGCACTTTGATTAATGAGAGAAATGAGATAATTAAAATTATTCAAATAACTGAATCTCTAATGCAAGCACATGTTAAAAGATTAGAAGAGCTTGGTGTAAAGATAGATAGGAAATAATTTGGAATTTAAGCGACTGCAATTCTTTCAGAATTAATTCTATTTACAATCTCATTAAAATGCGGGTGAGAACTCGCGACCTCGCACGAAGTTGAATTTGGATTATACTTCTACCACGAAATCGCTCGGGATTTGAAAAAAGATAATTGGGTTTTAGCAAACCCTATGAGATTTACAATCTCATTAAAATGCGGGTGACAGGATTTGAACCTGCGCAGGCACTAAGCCACAGGATCTTAAGTCCTGCTCATTTGACCAACTCTGACACACCCGCATATAAAAAACAAAAATTAGTAATATAAAAATCTTTGTAAATCTTGAGTGAGCAAATCATTTGACCTATTCTGATCGAACAATTCTGCGAGATGAAATCTCCGAAGGTAAACTTGAAAAATACGAGCAGAGTTGTGAGAACCCGCATATAAAAAACAAAAATTAGTAATATAAAAATCTTTGTAAATTTTGAGTTGACAAATCATTTGATAACTTATCTAAAATATCTTTGGGAAAGAATAACAGGATACTATCTAAGGAAAAATCCCAGAAATATTTATAAATAGAGATAAACTAAAATAAGCATGGTGATAAAGAGGGATAAATTATTAGTGAGTTTTCTCGTCGGTATTTTTATTTTAAGTGGAGTTTATGCAATTGGTTGGAGTGTTGATATAATTAAATTAAATGATGCAGGAATTCAAAACAATTATAATTCAAATGTTACACGAATGTCTTTTTTGATAAGCGGGGTTGATTGTTCTAATATTTCTGATGTATGGTACACAATAGATAATGGAATAACAAACCAGTCAAAAGCTTGTGCTAGCAGTGAGATTCTTTTAACTGGTTTAATGTCTTTAGAAGGAAATAACACTTGGAAAGTTTATGCTAAAAATCTAGAAGATAATGAGGTTTCTGATTCTGTTGATTTCTGGGTTGATAGTATCTTACCTGAAATTACTATTAATTTACCTACTACAAATCCTTTTTTCACAAATGGAAATTTATTAAACTTAATAGTGAATTTAGAAGAAATAAATCAAGGTGGATATCTTGGAAATGGAAATCCTACTACTTCAAATAAAACAATCTGGAGGCAATTTGATTATCCTAATTTTGGACTAGAAAGAAGTTCATTTGAATTAAATTCGTCTGGAGACGCGAATTGTTCAGCAGTCCCATCTTTTTTAGGAGATGGAGATTATAGTTATACTATTAAAGTCAGAGATGTTTATCCAAATGGTTCTACAATAAGAGAAGTTACAGAAGCAGGAATAATCACTAGAGATACTATTAATCCAAATGTGTTAATTACCTCACCAGAAAATGCATCTTTGCATTATGGAAATGTTGCAATTCAAGCTACTGGAATAGATGACGGGTCTGGGATGGCTCAAATTCAAATTTCAGTTTATAACACCGACGATGAACTCCAAAATTCTAGTAATTGTTTAAATGCTGAAGAGTGCAACTGGAATTGGGATTCTTCTTCTGTTGACGATGGAACTTACTATATTACTGCAACAGCAGTAGATAAAGCAGATAACTCAGAAACAACAAACCCGGTTACAATTATAGAAGTAGATAATACAAATCCAGAAATTTATTTTATATCTCCTTCAGCAGGCATTTATAATTCAAATCAAACAATTAATATCACTGCTTATGATGTTCATTTGCAAAACATAAAACTCTATTTGAATGGAATCTTAGCTGAAAATAAAGATACATCTTTGGGGTTAGATAGTTTAATTTATGATATCAGCGAGGGAAATTATTCAGTTTATGCCATTACTTATGATTCATTTGGAAATACTAACACTAGTGAAACAAGAGAGATAATTGTTGATTTAACTGTGCCGAGCTTGACAAATTATACTCAATTAAATTCTTTGTTCTTATCTCCCCTTGATAACAATAATATACGTGATAATTTAACTATTACTATGAATGCTTCTGAATTAATTAAAGATTGGGGAACAACAAGAATATATAATAGTTCCGAGGATAATATTAAAAATTTTAATTCTCCTGCAGGATCTCCAGATAATATCTATTCTCTTGTTAAAACATGGGATGGAAAAGACACCGAAGGTTCTTATGTTCCAGATGGAGTTTATACAATTAATACGACTATAACTGATTCTGCTGGAAATAATGCTACAATTTATGTTGGAAATGTAACTGTTGATAATACTGCTCCTACGACAACAGATAATGCTCCAGAAGGATGGCAAGTAGAGAATGTAATTGTAACTTTAACGCCTAGTGATGAACTATCAGATGTTGCTAATACTTTTTATTGCATTGACCAATCAGATGAATGCACTCCGGAAACAATTGAAACAGAAATTACAATCAGCTATGAAGGAGCAAATTTTTTAAGATATTACTCTGTTGATAATGCTGGAAATGAAGAAGAAATAAATTCAATTGAAATTGATATAGACAAAGCAAGTCCAGTAATAACTCTAAATTCTATTACAAATAATAAAATATTTAATTCAGATGAGAATAATGTTACTTTTTCGTGGACTGCTGAAGATGGATTTGGAAATGGAGATAGTTGTAATTTAAAACTAAATAATAATTTAACCAGCATAATAGAAGGAGAATTAGGATATGATTATACTGCAAATGAATCAGAAGCAGGAAGATATAATTGGACAGTTATTTGCGAAGATGATTTAGGAAATGAAGTTGAATCAGAGATAAGATATTTCACAATTTTATCTGAAACTAGTTTTGAAGATAATTCTACAGAGTTCACAGATTTGACAGATGTCAACGATATAACTAATGTAACTTGGTTTTCAATATTTTCAAATTCTGGAATGATTAATTGGAGTGCTTCAATTGATTTCTCGTCTGGAATTGATTGGGAAAGTTGTGTAAATATTTCAAGTAATAGAATAGAAGTTAATTCGAGTTGCTTTTCTGGATTTAATGTTTCAGCAAGAATTACAATTTATAATTTGACTTGGAGCAATCCTCAGATTTTAAAAGATGGGGGAGAATGTTCGACTTGCACAGAAATTTCTCACAATTCAACATCTGGGGAATTTGTATTTGATGTAAATGGATTTTCAACTTATAGCACTCAAGAAACTCCTGTAACACCAACGACGACAGACAATTCTGGAAGTGGTGGAGGTGGAGGCTCATCTAGCACTACCACTTGCACAACACAATGGAGTTGCACTTCTTGGACTGAATGCAGTGACGGAAAACAAACTAGAACGTGCACAAAACCAAACTCTTGCGACGCTGGAACAAAACCTTTAGAAAGTCAGAGTTGTGAAATTGCAGAAGAAAATAATGAAGTAACAGGAGAAACTCTGGTAGAAGAGAATGAATCAAAAGGATTTTTCTCTGCTTTAACTGGTGCAATAACTGGAGCAACAATTGGAACACCGACGAGAAAGGCAATATTTTTAACAATATTATTTGTTTCAATTCTAACTGGAATTTACTTTGGAGCAAGATATTATATGAAAAGAAAAGAAGAATCTCAATAGTAAAGAATTTAAACTCTTTTTTCTCTTTCTTTATGTAGACTAGGTCAGCAGATTAGCCCTCTGCTATTTGCAAACGGGCTTTAGGCAGACTACGAGTGATGCGTGATGAAATGTCTAATAGTCCTTATTCGGACGTTGACATCTTGTCTGTTTTGATCTTGTAGATGCGAAGTGGGTCAGGCCTTGATCGGAGCAGCCCTAAACATTTATTTAGATGCTTAGCAGGTAGCGAGATTGAGAAAGAATAAGATAAAACTCATTAGGTTTTTCTGAGCTAGTCGCTCGGTCTACACTAAAAAGAACCCCCGGTTCTTTTTGAATCTCCTCAAAATACGAACGGGTGACATCGCCATTGCGCATAGGCATCGCGAGATACGGAA
>JBBSYT010000014.1:0-8150 GCA_038045085.1 Nanobdellota archaeon | reverse complement strand
CTTTTAGCGTGATTGTAATTGTTGTTTGTAAGTCACTTCCTTTTCTAGAACGAGCTTGTCCTCCGAATATATTTCCAAAAATATCGCTGAAGTCAAATCCTTGATTGAATCCTTGATTAGAACTTCCTTGTCTTTCACTTTGCTGATATCTATCATGACCATATTGGTCATATTGTTTTTTTGTTTTCTCATCTGATAATGCTTTGTATGCTTCGCTAACTTCTTTGAATTTTTTAACTGCAGATTCGTCTTTATTTAAGTCAGGATGATATTTCTTAGCTTGTTTTTTATATGCTTTTTTTATCTCTTCATGTGAAGCAGATTTACTTATTCCGAGAATTTCATAATAGTCTGCCATTTATTTTCCCATCTTCTTATCAATATTGCGAGCTACAGACTCCAATAATGCAAACATTCTGGACATTTCATTCTCTATTTGTTTCATTGAATCTTCCATTGAAGTTCCGGATAAGTAATATCGGTTAGTTTTATGAATAATTAATCCTGCATCTTGAAGTTTATTTAAATGATGAATAACTGTACCTCTTGCTAACTCGCAACTATGTGCGATCTCATTTGAAGAAACTGATTTATTTTTATTGGATGCGTTGAACACTGCAACAAAAATTCTAAAACAAGAACTATCTTTGTCCCGTTCTCCAAATAAACCGAGAGTAGAACCTAACCATTGAAGTTCTGTGTTGACATCAGTAGTTTTAGGTGGATTGGCATTAATGATTGTTATTCTGTCAATTTGTGACATAGTCGAGTTTAGATTGACCTTATTTATAAGCTTATTCGTTAACTATATAAATAACTTGTCGGTTTATAAGAAAAGTCGACTTAAAGTCGACCTGATAAAATGCAAGAAATACGCAATATTCCGGGAAAGTCGAAACTTGAACAATTAAGAGAAAGAGACGCTGCACTATTAAAAAAAGAAGCTCCAACAGGAAATAAGCAAGTAAAAACAAGTGAACAGCAGATAATAGAATTAATCGATTCATTAAAACGATTACAGGCTGATTTCGCTAACTATCGAAGAAGAACAGAAGAAGAAGCAGGCTCAATCAAAAAAAGAGCAAATGAAGCATTGCTTAAAGAAATATTAAATGTAAACGACAATCTTGAAACTGCAATAAAACACGTACCGCAAGAACAGCAAAATGAATTTTACAAAGGAGTTAAATTAATTCAAAATCAAATTGTCTCAATAATGGAAAATAATGGGATGCAAAAGATACCTCATGAAAAGTTTGATGTTCATTTCCATGAGGCATTATTGACTGGGCCTTCAGATCAACC
Organism: Nanobdellota archaeon; assembly: GCA_038045085.1. Lineage (GTDB taxonomy): Archaea > Nanobdellota > Nanobdellia > Woesearchaeales > UBA10107 > UBA10107. The sequence goes on along the minus strand of JBBSYT010000014.1, from coordinate 6,845 downwards.
AAAAGACACAATCATAGAAGTACTGCATCAAGGATATCTTCTTGCAGGAAAAGTACTTCGACCAAGTAAAGTAAAGCTATCAAGCGGAGAAAAATAAAATGAGTAAAACAATAGGAATTGATTTAGGAACAACATTTTCGGCAGTGGCAGTTATGGAAGGTGGAAAGTCAGTCATAATTCCAAACGCAGAAGGAGCAAGAACTACGCCAAGTATTGTAGCAATAACATCAACTGGAGAAAGAATTGTAGGACAGCCTGCAAAAAATCAAGCAATAATTAATCCGGGTCAAACAATAAGAAGTATCAAAAGAAAAATGGGAGAAAGTCATACAGTTAAACTTCATGGTAAAGAATATTCCCCACAAGAAATTTCTGCAATGATTTTATCGAAATTAAAGAAAGATGCAGAAGCATATTTGGGAGAAACTGTTGATAAGGCGGTAATTACTGTTCCAGCATACTTTACAGATGCACAAAGACAAGCAACTAAAGACGCAGGAAAAATCGCAGGAATGGAAGTATTGAGAATCATTAACGAACCAACGGCAGCATCATTGGCTTATGGGTTAGATAAAACAGAAAATCATACAATACTGGTATTTGATTTCGGAGGAGGAACATTTGACGTTTCTATCCTTGAATTAGGAGATGGAGTTTTCGAAGTTAAATCGACATCGGGAGATAATTATCTTGGCGGAGATGATATTGATGATTTAATTATTGATTGGTTAGCTAATGATTTCAAGAAAGTTAATGGAATTGACTTAAAGAAAGATCCTCAAGCGCATCAGAGATTAAGAGAGGTAGCTGAAAAGGCAAAAATCGAATTGTCGAGCAAAATGTCAGCACACATAAGCTTACCATTCGTAACAGCAGATGCGGCAGGACCAAAACACTTAACAGCAGAATTGTTAAGATCGGAATTTGAAAAAATGATTGACCCAATCATTCAGAGACTAAGGAAACCAACTGAAATAGCAATAAAAGATGCAAAATTAACAAAAGAAGATTTAAACAAAATAATTTTTGTCGGTGGATCAACTAGAATCCCTGCAGTACAAGCTTTGGTAAAAAGCCTTACTGGGAAAGAAGGAGACAAATCAGTTAATCCCGATGAAGCGGTAGCAATTGGTGCCGCAATCCAAGCAGGAATTCTTGGCGGAGAAATAAAAGATGTTTTATTATTAGACGTTATACCTTTAACTTTAGGAATAGAAACTCTTGGGGGGGTATTCGCAAAAATAATTGAAAAGAATACTACAATTCCTACTAAGAAAAGTCAGGTATTTTCAACAGCAGCAGATTATCAAACAGCAGTAAATATCCATGTATTCCAAGGGGAAAGAACAATGGCCGCAGACAACAAAGAATTAGGAAAGTTCGATTTAGTTGGAATTCCCTCTACAATGAGAGGAATCCCGCAAATAGAAGTATCCTTTGATATTGATGCAAACGGTATTGTTGATGTATCTGCAAAAGATCTTGGAACTGGAAGAAAACAAAATATCAAGATAACTGCCTCAAGCAATCTTTCAAATGAAGAAGTTGAAAAGATGAGAAGAGATGCAGAGAAATATGCAGATTCTGATAAGAAGAAAGTTGAAGAAGTCAACTTAGTTAATGAAGCCGATTCTTTAGTTTACCAAATAGAGAAATCTATTGAAGAAATAAAAGCTAAAGCTGATCCGAGAGAACTTGAAAAGGTTGTTAATATGGTTGAAAGTCTTAAGCAAGAGATAATTAACAAAGACTTTGAGAAGATTGCACAAAAGAAAAAAGAACTAGAAGTTAAGTTCGGTGCAGTAACAGCTCAAGTCTATGAACAAGCGGCAAAAGAACAAGCTTCTGATGATGTTGTAGAAGGCAAGGTTAAGGAGAAGAAGGATTAATTATTTTTTTAATTTTTCTTCTTTTAATTTAAAATAATCGGAAAGAAACTGCATAACTATTTTAAATGACACAGGTTCGGCCAATAATGAAGTCATATCGTCGTCCCATCTATTTTTTAAAGTTTTAGCTTTATTAAACATGTTCATTATGGAAAATTCAATTTTTGCAGCAACGCACTTTTCTTTTACGAGATCCAGATTGATTGGCATATTTGCGCGTATTATCTGATATACGTCAAAATGATCTCTTGGCTTATTTCTTTGCATTGTCGCTTCGACTTTTTCCGCGATTAATTCTTCCCTTGCGAGTGTTTTTATTGAAAAGTTGGGAATAAACGGCTCATAAAACTGATGAACCTGGTGAGATTCAGGAGTACGCATGAGTTTTGCTCTCTTATTCAGGTCAATAAAAACTTCATCATGCTCATTTGTAAATCCTTTATAATGAATTACGAGTCTTAGGAAACCTTCTGTGTTTTTGTCCTCTGTAATTTTCTCAAATAGGGAGGTTTGCATGATTATCTCAATTATTTCTTTTTTAATTTCTTTGATGTCTCTTGTTATTGAAAAATCTATATCTTCGCTTAGTCTCGTATGATGCAAAAATACTTTTTGTAGGGCAGTTCCGCCCTTGAAATAGATTCCTTTAACATCTTTTATTAAATATAAAAGAAGTGTAACAAAATAATCTTTAGTGAGAAGTTTTCTATTGAAAGCGTATTTTGATGCTATATCGTTAAATTCATTTTCCGTTATTCTCTTGATTTCATCCATTTTTTAGTATCCCTCTTGTTGAGTATATAAAATTGATGCTTATTTATCTTTTTTGATACTGATTTCTTTATCTTATTTTTTGTCGTTCTGTGAAATCTAAATGGCGTGTTTAATACGTTTATATTTCCCTGTCTTCTTGTTGTGTATATATCAAACTGAACGGGTATTTGATCAGTAAGCTTCCAGTAATTAGCGGCTGCCCATCCTCCTATAAAGTAATTGATGCTGTTGCATATCTCGTCGGCAAGAATAAACGGATCTTCTGCCCATGAGCCACTTTTTGCTTTTATGGGTATGAGAAAATACTTTGTTTTGTTAAGTTTTACAATTCTATTCTTTTTGATAAGCCTATCTGTCCAATTATACTGTTGTTTTTTGTTATTAAAGAAGTGTTGTACTTCTTTTGTTGTAAAGAAATATCTACTATTGAATTCGAGCCATGCTATAATTTCAACTTCTTGTTTTGATAGTTGTTTTAACATTGTTTTCTCAATATCTGAGTAATTGATGTTAATATATAAATGCTTCTATTTTTGGAGTTGTCGTAGAAGGCAAGGTTAAAGAGAAGGAGGATTGATTTTATTTTTTATCCTCATAAAGTATACTAAAGTGCAAGGTATTTATAAACCTCTTGCATTCTAATAGACTATTGGGAAATTATTCATCACTTTTAACGGGTCATTTTGAAAGTGTCTTAAATATATTTTTAAAAAACAATGAAGCATTGTTTATTGAGTCCTGTGCAGGTTCTCTATTTGCCTGAGGGAGCGTTTGATACGTAAAATGTCCTCTCTTTCCTTTTTCTACAGCTAAAATTCCGAGAAGCTCTTCTGCTCTAACGACTATTTTCTTGTATATTGTTAGAAGTTCAGCATCGAGTTTTCCAGTTTTTACAAGATAAGTTTCAAATGCTTCAATTGTTTTTACGTGCACATTTGGTGCATCTGTTTTGATTCCATTTTCAATCAAAATCGCTTTTGCTGCATAGAACATCGAATAATAAGAGTGACTTATTGCCCCGCTGTAAAAAGTAAAATGTTCTTCTAATTTGAACTCTTCTTTTTGAAGTTTTTCATCAGACGAAATATTGAATAGCATGTTTGCTACTACTAACTCGTTTTCTGCCCTCTGCAGGTATAATTTAGCTAGGTCTTTCATTTTTAATCAAGTTTATGTAAGTAATATATCCATGACAGATTATACTGTTTTTATATATTTGCTTTCCGAGATTTTCCTGTTCTTCTTTTAACATTTCTTTAAATTCTTCTTCTGTAAACATATGATAATCTATTTTCTTTAATTCTCTTCGTTTGAATGATTCTAAGATCGGTATAAGATTCTTCTTATTTTCAGTGATGACTGCTATATCGATATCTGAGGTATCCTTCTGAGTTTTTTTCGCATAACTTCCAAAAATTAGTAGAATGAATGATGCCGTTTTTTTTAATAAGCTGGTTTTAAGATTGTTTATAATCGGCTGAAAATTTTTTATTTTTTCTTCATTCAATAGATTAAGGTAAGCAAGAGTTAAGCTGCTGTTTAAATTTAAAGAATAGATTATAACATTTCCTGCTTTTTCCTTGTTTAGGATGTTATCTTTTAGAAAATCTTTTATTGTTTTCTGAACGGCATTGTTTGAGTTCTGTCTTGAAAGCTTCTTTATTTCTTTAAAGGTTAATCTAGACTGAGGTTTGAACGATTCGAGCATTTTTAATGTGTTTAGTGTTACCATATTTTTGGTATGAATATACCAATATATTGGTATTTATATAGTTTTTGGTTTACTTAGCAAGTATGTTTGTGAAAACACGCAGAGCACATCAATGTTTTGCAGGCACTACACTTGTAAAAAGCCGGATTTGCTACATTTAATCTCTTTTTGGAGTTCAGCGATATCTTTCTTATTCATTAAAGTTAAATATGCTTTCTTTTTTAAACAATCCTTGCAGATGCTATAACTTCTTCCTTTTAATTGCCGATTATATCCAAAATGACAAATGAGGATAAGTCTAGTTTTACAGGAATCACAAGTTCCATGATGCCATGCTATTTCGGGAGATTCAATACCTAGGAATTGTTCTGGAGTTATTATTTTCATATTATTGTTATAGAAATATGGGTTTAAATGTGTTTTGTCGGGATTATTCCTCATCAACATCTTTTCTTTTGCTTAGATTGATTCTGTAATCCTTTTCTTGCGTTGTTAATTTAGTTACTTCTTTGTCCATTTCTCCCTTAACGATGGATGAGTTTAATTTAGGATAGCTCAAATTAGAGAATTCTTCATACAATCCTTTCTTCTTTAATAAAGAGATTAATTCTTTGGAATCTTCAGGAAGGACTACTTTAGAATATTCTTTTACTGAAGCTTTCTTATTGCTTCCGTATATTACGTCTAAGCTTTTTTGCTTAGCAAAAGCGATTAGATCGTTTTTCAGTTGTTCTTCTTTAGTTTCTAATTCTCTTATGTCTTCTTTTACTTTTGAGAACTCATTTACTATTTGTACTCCTTCATCATCCTTGAATTCCTTTTTGGATAGTTCTTCTATTAGTACTTCATGCTTGAAAGAAGGACATATTGACTTGAAAACACAGTAATTGCACAAATTAGTTACTGTTGTTGGGAATTCCTTGCATGATTCTATTTCTTTGATTCTTTTTACAACTTCTCCTTGTAAGTGTTTTAGTTGTTCATCTGTTCTCTCTGAAACGGCTTCTTTATCGAAAGCGAGCATATGCCAGAGAAGGATAACCTTCTTTGCGTCTTTGAATTTATCCTTAACCCAGATAGAATACATTGCTAACTGTCTGTCATCATCGGCTTGTTCTTGATCCTTCATTGACTTATTTGTCTTATAGTCGCAGACATAGTAAGTGTCTCCTTTACAGGCTAATTTGTCTATTCTGACGTGGTATGAATTGCCGTCTGGGAGTGTTAATGAGTCTTGAGTTTCTAAACCTAGAACTGTTAGTTGATCGAATGGCTTGTAATGTTCGTAATAGGTTGTTATGAACTTAATTCCCATATTCTTGTAATTATCTGCGGAATAGTCCTTTACTATTAAGATGCTATCTGTATATTCCTTTTCCCATAGGTTGTTGTAGAAGGTTAGGAGTTGTTTTAACGTGTTTAGTTTTTGATATTGTAAGTCCTTGTAGAGCTTTTCTAAGGCTTGATGAACTAGATTCCCCATGAACATCTCAATAGTCGTTGGAACGTCTACTTTGATTTTATCTATGTATTGTAGCTTGTATTTGTACTTACATTGTTCGAATGTGCTTATACGCGAGTGAGAGTAACGGGTCATTGATTATTTTTTACCTTTTCTTATTTTCCTTGTCATTGTTAAGGAATGCCGCACAATATTCTTAAATACAACAATTTTGACACAAAGATGTGCGACAACATCATAAAATAAGGAAGTTACTTTCTGCTCAAGTTCCTTGTTGTTGTATTCGTTTCTTCTCTCGAAAAGAATGTGGGCGGCATCGTTTCTTAAATCCGCATCCATATTCTTAACAAGATATTTGGCATGTTTATTAAAAAATTCAATTAGATACTCGACCCGAAAATTTTTAACCTTTGTCTGTTTCAAATAAATTGATTTTAACAACACAAGTTGTGCTTCAAAGAGAATTGTATAAGCATATAGTAAATTAAATCTAATCAATTCTTCATCTGGCTCAAGTTTTGTTTTCTCAAGTACTTTATGAACAAGGTCCGTGGCTCTAGATACAACGTGAAGGGTCTTTTCATTCATAAGGAACGTATCTTCGATGATGGCCGGAGCATCCTTTCGTTTACGATATTTATCTATGGCAAACGAAAGTACATCTTCCACGTTTGGTTTCTCTTTGAATTTGTTCATTAATTCATCAAGACCGGTTAGTTTGCGATAGGCTCGTTTCATATTAATTAGTTTATTTTTATTATAAAATAAAAGTGTTAATTTTTTAATTTTATTAAATTCTATGATCTCCCTTAATTCCTTACCTCCTAATTTGATTGATTCAACATTTTTTGTAACAAGATTCAAATGATTGACTAATCCACGAATAAGCATCTCAGACATACCGATTGAGTTTAATACTTCAAGCGCGTTTATATTACGCTCTTGATTTTTCTTCATTTGAACTTCATCAAAGATATCCAGATTCGGTTTCTTTTTGTTCATTTTCGGC
>JBBSYT010000013.1:0-5421 GCA_038045085.1 Nanobdellota archaeon | reverse complement strand
TGTTGTATTAACAATTCTTCGCATTTCATTTTCATCATATTTTCTAGTTTCACATTTAAATGCAAGATAATCTCTAACTTTCGAATCACTAATTCTCGCTATCTGGGCAGCAACTCCATATAACATTCTTTTATCTTCGACAAGTTTTTTGATACGTTCTGGGAGCGTAACATATCGCAATGCTTCAGTTATTGTTGAAGAAGATCTATCCATTAATGTTGCAAATTTTCCGAGAGTAAGACTTTTTCCTTTTGCTTCATACATCCTTTTCCAGATTTCATATTGTTTGGCATAAGACTCTGCAGCTTCTGTTGGTGGAACTGGAACGTAAGAATTTTCAACATGTTGTATTAAATCGCGCTCTTCTTTTGACAAATCCTTGTATATTGTTGAACGAATGGGAAATTCAGGATTGCCGTATTTTTCCGCCAAAATTTTGCATGCTCTAAGTCTTCTTTCTCCCGCAATGAGGTTATAATGTTCATTCCCTGTTGTATGATTTATACTTATCGCGTTTATCAATCCAACAACATCGATATTCTCGGCAAAAAGTTCTATATGTTCAAATGTTCTTCTCATCTGAATTGTTTTATCTATTTTATTTATTGGAACATATTCCGTTATTGGTGTCTGTAGAATAATTTTCTCCAATGCTTCACTTTTTTCACAATCACTCATCTTTTTCATATTTGCTATCGAGGGTTAGTATAAAAATAATTTGTTGTCTCGGGTAGAAGACAAATACTCCTTCCATTTGGCTGTGTGTTTTGAATTTTTGGGAGAAATGATATCAATCCATTTATTTGCCATTTCTCTTCCTCTTATTGAAATACAATAAATTGTGCTCCAATTGTCTTTGTCTCTGTTTTGTGAATATCTGGTTGTTCTCATGCCCAGATCTGAACACATTTCTTTTAGTTTTTCAGAAAGTTTATTGCACGATATTCTTATTTCAACTCTCGGGTATGGTTTTCCTCGTTTATTTTCTATGTAGATACAACCATCTGTATCGAATATACCTCGTAAAAAAGCTATTTTGAGTTTATCATTGTCAAGTATTTCTAATGGAATTTCATAATCTGTTTTTTTCCCTAAAGGCAAATTTAATTTTTTATTTTTAAATTCAATCAGTTTTGTATTCCAAATTTGAAAACCAAAAACACCTGTTTTTGACATTTCTCTGAGATGAATATTGGTGTCGTATAATCTTTCAAATATGGGTTTAATTCTTTCCAGATAATGTTTTTTGTCATCAATTATGTGCCCTCTTAGCTGATATAATCCTCTATTTTTATAAATGTTCATACTTCCGTCGCCAACGTGCCAGCCTGTTTCTTCGGCTAATTCTGGAGTTATTTTTGTCGGGAATTTTATCGTAGAATTACTTGGTTGTTTTGGGTTTAAATAGCTCACGCGCGGTTGTCTAGTGGCCAAAATAAAAAAAATGGTGAGCCCGGCCGGAGTTGAACCGGCGACCGCTCGAGTTCTGACCTGATGTTATCAGTTTCACCTTGAGTTTTTCTAACTCAAACGAGTGCTCCACCAGGCTAAGCTACGGGCTCGTAAAACCGCCCCCGCTCGGACTTGAACCGAGGACCTCATGATTAACAGTCATGCGCTCTACCTGCTGAGCTACGGGGGCATTTTAGCCTATTTTTAAAGGTTTTATGTCGATTTATATAGTTTTTCCTTTGTGTTAAAAGGTATTTCCAATAATTAAGAAAATCAACCCAAGAAGAACATAAATCCAAGTTTTCTCCAAAATTTTAAAATAATTATCTTTCATCAAACTTCCTGTTGGAAATCCGTAAATAAAAATTAAAAATGCCATTAAAAATGCGGGATTTAATCCAAATAAAACTCCGAATATTGCATAGTCGTAGTCTAAAAACATTAGAACCATTAGGATTACGAAAAATGTGAATAAATCATAAAATAAAAGGAACATATTTTCTAAGGGAAACATTTTTATTGGCCATTCCATTAAAAAAAAGAAATAAGATAGAATCAAAAACGCTAAAGATTTTTTAAAAACTAATAAGTAATTTTTTCCGTCTTTAACTTCTTCCTTTGCTGCGTTAGATAAGTATTTTCCAATGAATACTCCTGAATAAGAAACAAGTAATGCAATAATTTCAATAATCATCTTGGAAGTTTGTTGAAATAAGAGTGACCGAAATGAATTAACAAATCAACTCCGTGTTTTTCCAACCCTCTTGGCAAATCGCATGCTCCAAAACAGCTTCCTCCCCAAATAAGAACTCTCGCCTTTGTGTTATTTTCAATTTTGTCTTGAACTTCTTTTGCTCTCGCTTTTAATCCATCGGGAAGCTGAACGCAGACTAATTTAGCTTTTTCTTTTTTAACTAAGCTTACTACATTGTCCAATTCTAAATCGTAATCCATCTTATTTACATGCCATTATTGTTTCTTTGTTTACTAGTGCTCCGGCATTTCCTTTGCATAAAAATAAATCGTCTTTGTAAATATCGCATCCTTGACTTCGTTTTATTACTGCACAGCATTGCACAATTTCTGATGAAATCGGTTCTCCATTGTTCATTATGTAACATTCTGCACTTGAATATGTTGTTTTCGCCGTGATTACCGGGGTGCTGCTGAACGAAATAATCCCCAATCCAATCAAAATCAATGATGTCACTAAAATTATGATGAATTTTGTTGACTCAGCTTTTTTGTTCATATATGATGATAAGAATTAAGTGTTTTTAAAGGTTACTGGGTGACTACCTGCTCTTAACTATTGCATATGCTCTCAAAGCCATTCCAATTACGAATGAAACAACTGCGCCAATTGCAAGTCTGTCCATCAATAATTGATCTCCGATGTAAAATGAATATATGCTTCCAATCAATGCTGCAAATGCTGCAAAGATTAAGAAATTACCAAACACATATTTCTTTCTGTGAGGAACTGATTTAGCAGGTTTTACACTAACTATTCTTTTTGCTGGTGCTTTAGTGTCAAGAACGACGCTTGCTCCATATGTACTATTTTCTGGTTCTTCTCTAACTTCTGGTTTTGTTTTTGCAATTTGTCTTAATTCTTTTGTGAAATCAATAGCAGAAACTTTATTTCTTAAGTCTTTCTTAACGTCTTCAATTTCTTTTCGAGTAGCGTAAGTTTTAGTGTCTCCAAGTCTTGTCATATCTTTTCTAAGATCATTGAATTCATCGCTTATATCATCAATTAATCCTTTGATTTGATTTACAGATATGTTTTCCTTGTTTTCTTTCTTTAATTCAGTAATTTCATTCGAAATTCCGTCAAATTCTTTGTTAATGTCATCAAGTATTTTCTTAACTTCAGAATCTCTGACATAAGATGCATCTTTTTTTGCAACAGTTTCAAGTTCTTTTCTTATTGAAGCAAAATCTTTGCTTACGTCATTAAGAACTCCTTTTATGTCATCTTTAGTTACGCATGTTTTTCTTAAGTTTGTTAAATCTTCATTTGTTGCTGCGATTCTTTTTGCTAAGAATTTTGTATGATCTTCAATGTCTTGTCTTCTCATCAAATCTCTTCTTTGCTCAGAATCTCTTACGATTGCTGCCATTCTGTTTAATTCAGAATTAATTTGTTCAACAACTGTGTTCATTTGAATTTCAGAAACATTCTTTTTGTTAACATCTTCAATTTTAACGTTTAATGCAAAAACTTTTGTAGCAAGTTCATCAGTAGCTTCTTGTAAAGTTTTTGAACCGCCCATTGCTTTTAGCTGTTTTTCTAAATCCCAAACTTTTTTTAGTCCTTCATTAATTTCTCCTATTTTGATTTTTAGAACATTAAGTTTATCATTCGTTACAACATCAATTTTTGCAGCATCAATATTTTTTTTAAGATTTAGCTGTATTTCAGTTTGATTACTCAAAGCGAACTTTATCTCAGTCATATCTTTCTTTATATTTCCAAAAGAATTCTCTAATGCTCTGTTGAGCTGTGTTATTGATTTGGTGTTTAACATCGCTGAGCTAACCAAATCTAATTTATATATAAAGCTTTTGTTTTTTCACTATATGGAAGTGGTTAAAACGGCTATTTTAGGGCTTATACGGGACCCTTAGAAATGTCTTGCAGTTCAGACAGAAATAGGTCTTTTTGCCATTGTTAAGCCTTATTCTGAGGGTTTTAGAACTATGGTAGACTCCGCAATTCTTGCAGAACCTGCGTTTTAGTTGAACTGGAATTCTGACTTTTAGCTTAGATGAGATTCTTCTTGCTAAAGAAACATAGCGATTTGCATACTTTGGGTTAAGGCTTGCCTGCCCGAATAACTCATTTATTCTTTCCAAAGCAACACTTTTTGCATTATTCTTTCTTTTCTGAAATTTATTCATATGGGTTGTTAATCTTGTTTCTTTTTAAAGTTATTCAGAGGCCACCATCAGATGTCGCTCCCAAGCTGGATTTTATTCGTTTAATAATTAACTAAAAATTAAAATTAGTGTTGACTTAGCTTGCAACAATGTAGCACCCGCAAGTCGTCAGTGTCCTGCTGGGCGTCTTCTAATTATTTCTGGGTTGTAACAATAAAAGCTTCGAAATTGACACTAATTTTAATCCCCCATATACCAAAAACAATATAAACCAACTCGCAGTTGAATATTCATGTTTAATTTTTTCAAAGGGTTGTTTGGACAAAGTAAGGCTCAGGAAGAGGTTTATTTCTCTGACGTTGGAATTTGGTTTGAAACTAAACTAAAAGAAAGTTCTCTTTCAAAGGAACTTTCTGAACTTTTCAATGAGATAAACCGAGCATCAGCTATGCTTGCTGTTTCAATCAAGAAAATTGCACGTAAAGTTATAGAAAATGAAATTCCTGCAGAACATAAAGGAACTATTGACGAATACAGAGATGATTACATTGCTAAGCTTCAAAACTTTTTAAAACAAATAAATCTTGAAAGAAAAGATCCAGCTTCAATTTTAAATTATTATGAAAATCTTTCTGCAGCATTGGAACAAACGAAAGACAGCACTAAAAATCATTTTTCAGTAATACAGAAGTTTTTTGATAATGAAGCTGTAAATATAACTGAAGCAATGAATTTGTTAATTGATTCAAAGTCAAAGCTTGATAAATTAATAAAAAAAGAAAATGGAGTAAAGTACGTAAGCGATGTCCAAAAACTAATTCAAATCATAAAGAAAAAGAATAAGCTATTAATGGAACTAAAAGAACGCATCGAAAGGGATGAAGTAAAGAAAAAAGAATCTGAAAAATACAGAGATTACCTTGAAACTGAATTGGATGATTTGAAAACAGCAGAAGAATATTCAAAATATGATCAATTAATATCTAAACAAATGCGTTTAGAAAAAGAACTTGAAAGAGAAGAACAAAATATTTCTATTTTGTTTTCTCCGATTTTGAAGTTATTGTTTGAATATGATAAAAA
>JBBSYT010000012.1:0-7480 GCA_038045085.1 Nanobdellota archaeon | reverse complement strand
TTTTCAGCTCCTTTTGAAGATTCTGTTTTTGATTCCTTGGGTTTTTGAGTTTTTGCCATTTTTAGTTAAATATAGAGAATCATTTAAGTTTTGCTAAATCTTTATTAACTTCTCCACCATCAATAATTGCAACTGAAGATGCAGGTACAGTTAGCCCAGCAACAATGCCAAGCTTTTTTCTGCTGTCAACTTCCTTACAGGGAATATTATTCTCTTTGCATCTGTTGCATCAAATTTCTTAACTGCTTTAGCTTCTTTCAATTTAGGAAGCATAGAGAATGAAGTAATTAATCTAGCAACTCCGCTTAATAGAAATACAAATAATATTGAAGATAAACCGAACACAGTAAATGAAATGGAAGATAAAATTCCTCCCAACAAAGCTCCAATGAAGTTACCTATGTTCGCAAGAATCATATAATACGCAGTAAACATTGGCATATTTTCTCTGTTACTTGAATCAAACACAAAATTTCCAGAACCGGTATCAAATCCAGCCCAGGCAAGTCCTGAAATTGTTTCAGTTACTAATAAATATGGAAAAACAAGAATAGGATTTATCTTGATTATGATTGGAACTAAAAGCCAAAACAAAGGGACTAACGGAATTAGGACTCCTGTTATTTTCATTGCTCTTACGTCCCCATACTTATCAGTAAATCTCCCCCAGGCCGGCAGAACAAGTAATCTAACTATTAATGAAATCATAGTTATCGCTGTAAACATCAGGTATGTAAATTTTAAATCTTTAAGCATGTAAACTGCAAAAAATGGAGAAGCAATTCCGACTGAAAACATCATTATTGATTGAAATAATGTGAATTTTCCAAAATTGTTTTTGGAGATTTTTCTTAGGAATGATAAGAATGTTAAATGTTCATGGTTTTCTGCTTTGAATTTTGGATCATATTTTTTTGTGAAGAAATATGCAGAAACGCTCCTTCCTACAAATGCAAATCCGAATAAAATTATGAAACCAATGAATAGGTTTGTTTTTTTGAAGTAGTCTAAAATAAACCCAGCAACCAACATCGATAGTAATGAAACAGAGCCGCATATTCTGTTTCTTATTCCAAAATATCTTCCATATTTTTCTGGAATGATGTCTTTCATCCATGAATTCCAAGCAGGACCGGTTACTGCTCCGAATATTACTAAAAGAGAATATGTGATTATTACAAGCAGAGGCGAAATATCAGAATCAATTCTTAACACGAAGTAAAGAACACCTATCCCAATTAATGCAAGCCACATTAATGCTTGAATGAAAACCCCCATCGTTACTATTTTTTTCCTTGAAACTTCTTTCATTAAATGAACGCCAGACAAACTTGAAAAACTGCCTATTAAAGATGGAATTGAGTTTAACAAACCAATGTGAGTATTTTTGGCTCCAAGCGCTAACGCATAAGGGGTTATGTATCTTAATCCAAATCCTTCACTAATGCTGTATGCAGAACCTTCTTTGATGCTTATTTTACAAGCTTCTTCTTTTAACTTATTCTCTTTTTCCCGCTCAATTTCAATAACTTTTTTTATGAGTGAGACCATGTTTTGATTTAAGAAGCTGGGTTTTTAAATGTTATTCATTAATTTTGCCACATAGAGTCATAACATAGTTAAAGTTAGCATCAACATGCGAAACCCAGTATAGTTTAGAAAGAAAAGAGCTAAGGGAGTTGCTTTGCGAATAGTAAAGTTCGCACGGCTATGCCGAGCGTTATCCCATACGGGGCACGAACGATGTCTGATAATGATGCATAAAGAACCGAGTGGTGCTAACTTTAACTACGCTATTTTTAGTTTGTAATTAATACGAGAATAATTCGGCCGTGGAAATTCTTCATTATTCATTCGGATTCTTCATATCATTTACTACTTTCTTGAAAACTTCAATCTGTTTTTCAGACAGATTTCCGAATCTCAGGTAGTTCTTTTTTATGCTTCTCAAAAATGAATTAGTTTTGTAGAACTCTTCAGGAATGTCAAACATTTTTTTCATTTCCGGATCAGTAATTTCTCCTTGAAGTTGTGATTTTTCACAGTCATAACATATTGGAAATTGATTTCTTGAAGTCATCAGTACCATGTTCTTCTTACACATTCTGCATTTTTCTTTATATTGTACTTTTACCATTGTGATTGTTACGCCAGCACCAGGATTTGAACCTGGAAGTCCTTGCGAACAGCAGTTGTTTCGGGACGAAACCTCGCGAACGAAGTTTATCGCGTTCGAGACTGCCGCAATACCGGATTATGCGATGCTGGCAATACAATTCTAAGCACTATCTCAGTATTAAAAGGTTGCTGTCGAATAGATTTATATATGTTTGAATTTTTGACATTATTGGTGATTTAACATGGCAGCAACTCCGAAAGGACCGCAAGTAGCAAGATTGGATATAAACATTGACAAACAAACTTATGACAATTTCGTCAGAGCATGTGCATCAAAAGGTTATGCTCCCAAAATTGTAGTTGAAAAATTATTGAAGAAATTTAACGAAACTGGACAGATGTAAGCTAAATATTTGCTCCCATAAATCTGTGATCTACATACGGCTCGGTTAAATGTTTGTATTTTTTAGATAATTTTTTGTCTTCTGAATGAGTAGATTTTGTCAATTTGTAAATATCTTGTATTGGTACTTTTGATATTATATTCCATGCAACTTGCAAACCAGCCATTCCATTTTTTAAACCATTCATGTGGCTAGCCCCCATGCAATACGCAAGCGCACAATTTGCTGCCGTTATCATTGTAGCTCCCGTTCCAAATAAGAGTAAACTTTCTAATGTTTCTTTCATAAACTTGTAAGGTAATATCCAGTATATAAATTTTACAATTAATAGAAATACCCCTGATGGGATTCCCACATAAGGACTTCACCCTTATCAACCGAATGCTACACTCGCTTCGCTCGGCAGCAACTTCAGAAAAATAAGAATACCCCTGATGGGATTTGAACCCATGTCACCGCCCTGAGAAGGCGGGATGATTAACCGGGCTACACTACAGGGGCATATTATTTAGCGCTTTAACGTGGTTTATATACTTTTTTACAGTTTATGATTAAAACTACAATTATTTTGCCTGGGTACTTGGCTAATGTCGAACTCAGCAAATCACAAATGTCTGATTTTTATTCGTTTAATTACTATCAAAAATATTTTAAATCCGCTTAAATCCCACTGGACAACCCCGGCATAGGTTTATATATCATTATTTTCCAATTTTACGTATGGTTGCAGATATAAAAGTCGGAGATCTTAAAATAAAGAGAATACAATCCGCATCTTCAATTAATACATTTAAACAGTGTCCAAGAAAGTACTATTATTCTTATGTTTTGCAGCTTCCTACTGCTGACAATATTTATCAGGTTAGAGGGAATATTGCTCATTCTGCATTAGAGCACTTTTTTACAATTAATATCAACCACATTGATGAAAAAAATTACGAACAACAGTTAAAAATTGCTATGCAGGAACTTTTAGTTTTCCATTGGAAAGATGAAAAGGCAAGATTAGATAAACTAAAACTTTCTGAGGAAAAAATACAGCATTATTTTGAAGATACTTTACATATGCTTATTGCATGGGTTGATTTGTTCTGCAAAAAAATAAGAGCTTCAAAAAAATCTTTTAAAGAAGCTTTTGCTTACCTAACTCCGATTGCAGAACAGCACTTTGTTTCTCACAAATTCGGAGTTCAGGGCTTTGTCGATGCAATCGAGGTTCAAGATGGAAAAACAAGGGTTATGGATTATAAAACTTCATCCAAAGATGAATTAACTGATGAATATTTATTGCAATTGGCAATTTACACTTTGCTTTACAATGAAAAATACGGCAAATTCCCGGATGAAGTTGGGCTATATTTGTTAAGACACGGGGAAAAAACATTAAAAGCGGATGAAAGATTATTGAAGTTGGCGGAAAAAGAATGTTTGGAAATTCACAGAAGAACATTGAGCGAAGATATTGAAGATTATCCTTTGAAACCAGGCCCATTATGCAAATGGAGTACAGGTCAATGTGATTTTTACAATATTTGTTTTAAGAATAAGAAACTTAACGATTCAGATTAATTTTTTTAGATAATGCTATCGCTTCTTTTTCGTAAGCTAAAATCATTTCACCATATGTTCTTCCGTGTTTGTATCTCTCAAAAAATTCTTCGGTTGGGTGAATTCCATCCCAATCAATAGTAAGTAAATCGTATAGTTTTTTTTGTTCAGGGTTAGTTTTTTTAATCATCACTACTCTCCCACTTTCTAATCTGTGCGCGACTTCAATAGGCGTTAAGGAATCTTTTGCAGTAGCCACAGCTTTCCAAAGAACATCATTTAAGCACGATTCTATTTTACGTTTCAATGCTGGGTCAAAATCCGAGTCTAACATGTCTAATCACCTAACCCCGAAATGTTTAACTATTATATAAAATTATGGGGTCATAAGTGATAAATCGTCAAAACATTTTCCTTTTTCTCTCCCTTAAGATAATGGCCGGTAATTACTGGATTAAAACTACGTTTTTTATATTTTCTTAAGTAATATATTAAATATTCAATCTCTCCAGTTAACGTTTTTTTAATCTCGTTAAGGTTAAAGTCATGCACTGCATCAGTTTTGCATTTCAAATAAAGAGAAGTTTCTGTTAATTCTATGAACTGTTTAGGGCCTTTTTGTGTTAATTCCTACCTGTAGTTTATACCAAGAGATTGTTGTTTTTAGAAGTTTTGCTATAACTCTTCTCCTTCAATTCTCCCACTATCTGTTACGTTCATCTTTTTGCGATAATAAGTTTATATATAAAAGTATAGGAAACAGAAGTGAGCCCGGGGAGATTCCCACATAAGGGCTTCACCCTTATCAATCGAATGCTACACTCTCTTCGCTCGGTAGCAACTTCAGAATAAAAATAAAGTGAGCCCGGGGAGATTTGAACTCCCGACCCTCGGATTTCTGTCGAGATTCTACACAATCTGGTTAAGAGTTTCATCCTTTTTATTCAAAAGACCGATGCGCTAACCAGGCTGCGCTACGAGCCCATTAGAATTAGGCTCTGAAGATCATTTAAATACCTTTCTGAGCCTAGGGCTCTGTCCTAAGAGTCAATTTTTAGCATCAATATGTGAGGCTTCATTATGTTAAACGACAGGCATTTTTCGGGGTTCCAGATAGAAAAATGCTTTATAGATTATTTTCACAAGCCGAACCGATGCTAAAAATCATAGTAATCCAGAGATTTAGGACAGAGCCTGAGCCTAGTGCTTAAGCATAAGCATCTCTTTTAGTTCAATTATCTGTTTTAATATGCCCGGAATTAACCCAGTTAGAACAAAAGAATCAGTTTCTAACACTCCATTCCATTTTCCAAGACTGATGCACAACGGAGTCTTTTTTGGAACATACGTTGTTAGTTTCTTTCTATTTTCCATTGCTAGCATATTTTTAACAGCAATCTCTGCCTGGTTTGATGCGTTTTGAGCAGTTTTTTCAATTTTGATATTATTCACATCTCCAATAGCAAAAACATTTTTATTCATTTGCATGTAATTATTTACAATTATGTGTTTTTTTTCATCTAAAAATTTATTATTAACAAAAGAAGTATTCGGGTTTATTCCGGTGCATAAAAACGCAATATCTGCTCCTATTTTAGTTCCTTCGTTTGTGATAAATATGTTATTATTTTTCTTAATCACTTTTTCATTTTGTATTATATTAACTCCGTTTTTTGTTAGGAATTTTGTTACATACTTCTGCGTTTTTGCTTTATTTCTTTTTACGAGTGTATCTTTTGCATTAACAAGTGTTATTGTTTTGTTTTTATACATAGCGCATATTTCTGCGGCTAATTCAACTCCAACAAGACCTCCTCCGATTATTAATATGCTTTTTTTATTCTTTACATTTTTGTAAGCTGCTCTTAATTGTTCTCCTCTTACCGACATTACTGAGTTTTGTTCTTTAATTGGGGACGAATAATTTGAACCTGAACAAATTAACAGATAGTCATATTCGTACTTTTTATTTTGTGCAACAACGTATTTTTCTTCAATTTTACTTACTTTTACAGTTATTATTTTTGTATTTTTCAGATAGTTTTTATGCAGTATTTGTAATTTAGAAAGATGTTTTGGTTCTATTATTGTTCTTAAAATTCCCGGCGTAAACTCAAAGTAACTTTTTGTGTCAATTAGCGTAACGTCAAAAGAATCTTCAAGTTTTTTTGCAGCATAAGAACCTGCAAATCCTCCGCCTATGATTATTATTTTTTTCATAAAATTATGATGTTTTGAAATTAAAGCGCTGTGACCCGGATTTGAACCGGGATATCCTTGCGGAAACCAGCTTTCCAGGCTGGCAGAGTACCAGGTTGTCTCATCACAGCATGTGAATGTTAAGAAAGCAAGCGTTATTTAAAGGTTTTTATAGTTTGTTGTTATTAATATGATAATTTTGCCTATGTTACTCGATGCTTGGTTCGAACTTAGCAAACCCAATTTTTGCAAAGCAAAAATGGGTCCATTTCGACAAAGTCGAAATTGGGAAACTCGGGCCAGATTTTAATAGTTTAATAACAATATAAAAGAACTTCTAAATCATTTCAATATTCAAGCCTTCTCTCATAACAAGTCTAAAAGCCCTTAAAATGCGTCCTTCAGATGATCAAAAAATGATTTCTGCGGTTTAGCAGATACTTCTTCAAATTTTTTCAAAACAGATATCTGTTCTTTACTTAATTTAGACGGTGTTTCAACTTTAACTCTAACTAAAATATCTCCTTTCCCATATCCCCTTAATTCAGGCATTCCATGACCTCTGACTCTAAACACGGTATGAGATTGCGTCTTCGGAGGAATTTCAAGTGTCACATATTTACTTAATATCGGAATATCGACATCATCCCCAAAAACAGCCTGAGTAAAACTTATTGGAATATCGCAATGAAGGTCAGAACCTTCTCTTTCAAATAAATCGTGCGGTTTTATTTTTATTAACAAAAACAAATCTCCTGGAGAAAGTCCTTTTACAGATTCTCCTTCGCCAGTAACTTTTATTCGCTGACCTGTTTCAATGCCCGCAGGAATATCGACAGTTATTGTTTTTTTGTGTTTAACAACAGCTTCTCCTTTGCAAATAGGGCAATTAGTAACTGCCTGTTCTCCCGAACCATCGCAATCGTGACAAGTGATTTTAGATCTAAATGTTCCAAAGGGGGTGTGTTGCTGCCCGATAACTGATCCTTCGCCGTCGCAAGTATCACAAGTTTCTAATTTTCCATCTTTAGCGCCAGTACCATCGCACGCTTTACATGAATCGTATTTATTTAAATCAATTTTTTTCTCAGTACCTTCATATGCTTCTTTTAGCGTGATTGTAATTGTTGTTTGTAAGTCACTTCCTTTTCTAGAACGAGATTGTCCTCCAAATATATTTCCAAAAATATCGCTGAAATCAAATCCTTGAT
>JBBSYT010000011.1:0-4638 GCA_038045085.1 Nanobdellota archaeon | reverse complement strand
TTTTATATTTTTCAATATGTAATTACATTTAACTTTATATTGAAAAATTAATAATCACGGGAGAGAAGATTCCTGCGTATGCATACATAGACGACAGAGCTATAAGATTTGAAAATAACTGGGAAGAAATTTTAAAAAATTTGGTGGAGAATAAAAGATAAATGGCAACAGAAGGAGTTGCTGTAATTTTGTGTAATATTAGTTAAAAAAAAGATTTAAAACTCATATGGATGAGATTGTAAAAAAAAAGAAAATAAGACCTGAAAATTTTAAAGGTAATAAAAATAGTGGAAGAAAGACTGATGCAGAAATTGTAAGGCATTATATTAATACAGGATTAGCAAATTCTGTTATTAATGACGAATTGAATAAAATTAAAAAAAAATCAAGAAGAAGTTTAAAAGAGTTAACAGCAATAGTTATGCCAATTGTTTTAAAAGGAATTGTGGAAAAGAAGGATATACGACATTTTGATATGAGTAAATTGTTTAAACAAATTTATTCACACTCAACAGAATATTTGGAAAATTCCGAAAACAGAGAGAGAATTATTGGACTTGATGAAAATAAAACCGTGGAGACTGAATCACCTTTACAAGATTGTGAACCGAAAAAAAGAATTGATAACATTCAAGTTAAACAAAGCACAAAGTGATTATTATAAAAAAGCGCACAATCGCAATATAATTTTAAAAAGTCGGCGTTTAGGATTCACAACTTTTGAGGCGATAGATATGCTTGATGATGTTCTTTTTACTCCTAACCTTGATACGCTTTTACTTTGTTATGATGATAATTCAGCATTAGAGATTTTTGATAAAAAGGTAGATTTAGCGTGGAGGAATTTTCCTGAGGAGTTAAAAAGAATTTATCAAGTTGATACAGACAGAGCCAGCCAGCTTAAATTTGGTTTTGGTGACAACACCTTTAGCTCAATTATCGTAAAGTCAAGAGGACGCTCAGGAACTTATCATCGTATTCATATTTCAGAACTTGGCAAGATAGCAAAAGAAAATCCAATTAAGGCAGAGGAAATTAAAAGAGGCACGCTTCCCTCCGTTCCACTTAATGGCAGGATTGATATAGAATCTACGGCAGAGGGAGAGTTTGGACTTTTCTCTGAGATGTTTTGGGATGCTTGGAATAGGGGAGCGCCAAGAAACAATTCAGAATATAAAGCTCATTTTTATAACTGGCTATGGGATGAGGAAGAGATAAGTGAAATTGAAAATCCAATTTCTATTGATGAAATGGAACAATCAGAAAGATTTAGAGTTTATCAAGTCAAGCATAATTTATCGGACATTCAAATAACATACTACTATTTAAAGTGGATAGAACTGCAAAAGGACTGGGATGCGATGAGAGAAAATTATCCCACTACCCCCGAAGAGGCATTTATGAGTTCGGGCAAAAAGTTCTTTTCCATTGAAACCCTTTTAACTGCTCAAAAACAATACGCTAAAGATGGAGAGCAAAAGGGAAGCTGGACAGTTTTTGACATTCCATTAGCAGGACATTTTTATGCTATCGGATGCGATCCCGCTGAGGGCTGGGGCAATGATAACTCTGCTATTTGTATTTGGGATTTTACATATAGACCGAAAGTGTCTGCTATATTTAAAAACAATAAAATTGAGCCAGATAATCTTGCCTTTGAATTAAAAGAATATGGAAAACTTTACAAGGATGCTTTAATAATCGTAGAGCGAAACGCAGTTGGAGTGGCGGTTCTCAACAAACTAAAAGAAATTTATCCGATAGAAAGAATTTATAAAGAGATGGTATTTGATGAGGAGGAGCAAAGAGAAAAAAAGAAATTAGGTTGGCATAATAACTTGGCTACAAAACCAATAATGATGCACGATTTTAAGGCGGCAGTTAATAATCAATGGGTAGAAATTCCATCTAAAGAATTATTTATTGAAATGCGAACTTATGACGCTGAGGACTTAAAAATTACAAGGCACGATAAGGACACAGTCAGACACTGGGATTTATTAATGGCAACAGCGATAGGATTTCAAGGTAGAAATTATATTGAGATAAATGTTAATAATTCTCAAGTTATCACACAAAAAGTTCATACCTATCAAGACCTTACGAGCCCTATATGAAACAAGATTATATTGGACAAGTATCCTTAAATATAAACTTTCCAAGAGATTTAGAGACAATGGACGCTTTAAACGCATTTTTAGTTTGTTGTGGAACTTTTAGATTGAAATTGAATTTAAGTGAAAGCTCTAATTTAAATTGGTTTTTGGTAGGAAGGGTTAAGGATGTGGAAAATTTAAAAAATTACATTGCTAATCAGCAATTAATATAATGCAAGTTCAAACAGAAATACAACCGCCTTAAATTTATACTTTAGACGATAAAAGGAAAAAACAGCTTTCCTTGGTTTATTCAGTGGATGAAGTTAAAAGGTATGGTGAACTTTTAGAGTGTTTTGAAGATACGAAAATGATTCGCTCCCAGTCAAGAGAGGAGTTTGATGACAGAACTTATGAGCAGGATTATTACGCTAATCGGCGAGCGATGAATAGCTACTTGAAAAAGAAAAAAAATGATGACGAGGTAAGAATTGTGACGGGCATCAGTGAAAAGAAAATGGAGGTAGTTATCAATGAACTTCTGACAATGCAATTAACCCACGAGGTTAGAGCTTTTGATACAGACGACAACGAGATAAATGAATTGGGCAGGGACTTTGGCGACATCGTCACGCGCACTAATGAGATAGAGCAAGAAGAGGATAAGGAGATAGGCATACTGGTGGAATTATTAGGACAAAGGGCTTTATTTATTGAAGAGTTTTTAAACATAAAAACCGTAACGGAAAAAAAACGAATTTCCGAGGAGCAGTGGCTCTGGGGAGAACAAAATAGTTCATTTGAAAAAAAGAAAATAGTTATTAAAAGGTGCGAGAAAAGATTAATCCCAGGCATTCAGTTATTTTTAGGAGACATTACCCTGCCAGCATATCGTTTTCAAGAGCAACCGTATATCTTTAAATATGAAAGAATGCATTACAAAACCGCTGAGGGAATTTATGGAACCTGGGATAAGTGGAAATATGTAAAGCCTGGGAGTGGAAACAGCCAGTGGATGGCAGGAGTATTTGGTTATCGCTTATTTGACCGATTGCCAGATGATGAGGTTGAAATTATTAAATATCAATCTTATCCAGATGATGAATATCAGATTTTTATCAATGGTGTGATGATGTTTTCCTTGGAAACTCCTTTGCCGTGGGAAAAAGAGGGTTATAACATAGAGATGATTATAACCAAGCCAATGCACGAGGAATTTGCTTATGGTCGGTGCTTAATGGCTTCTGCTAAAGTTTTACAGGCATTGGCGGATGAAAATATTCGTCTTTTAATTCGTAAATTCAGGCAGGCGTTAGAACCACCAATTGGGGTTAAGTCAGTAGCAGGGGCAAATGCAAAGGTTTATACTCGTGATATTTGGACAGAAGGGGCAGTAACACAAGGAATTACAGACAAAAATTTTACTCGTTTGATAGACCATCAAGGTGTTACGCAGTCAGAGTTGAATATGTATCAGTTAATTGAAAATAAAGTCCAAGAGTTTATCGGGGCGACAGACATTGACCAAGGGATAAAGCAACAGGGAGCTAATCCAACTGCCACAGAGGTGATAGAGAGACGAAAGCAGGCGTTGAAGATGCTTGGCATATCAGTTTATGCATGGATTAAGGTAAAGCGAGAAACAACTTTTTTAAGAATACAAAACATCTTAGAAAATTATACTCTTCCCGTTGGAAAAACAACTGATGTAGGTGGAAATATCATTGATAAATATAACAACTTTACTGTTAGTGATGTAATGTTAGATGATGGAAGAATGGGCAAAAAGATTATTAAATTCACAGATAGAATGCTAACTGATGAAGAGCGAGAACAAGTTTATAATGAGGAAAAAAGACAGGAGGATAAAGGAAAAAATGTTCAATTTAAGTTTATCAACACTAAATTGTTGCGTTCAATTAGATTGTTTTGGTGGGTTTCAGTCACAAGCAAGCCAAAAGACAATTCAGACCTTGACCGAGCGATGTTTAATGAATCTGTTGTAGGGGCATTTAACATTTCAAAGATCACTGGCATTCCGTTAAATGGCGAAAAATTAACCACTGAGTATGAAAGGGTATGGAATAAAAAGGATTTATTTCAAAAGCAGGCTCCAGGCGCGATAACAGGGGTAAACCAATCGGCTGGCGAGCAGGCTCAAGAACTTTTAAAACAAACTGGTGATATAGAAAAGTCCAAACCAGAGGCGCAGGCGATGAAAAAGGGAGCAAAAATGCCAGCAATGGCGGAGGTTGCCAATGCCGCAAGAGTTAATGCTTAAATATGATTAAAAAAATTAAAGAGATAATAAATCAATATATCTGGCAAGTTAGGCACATTAAAGAGTTATCAGATTATATTGTTCAGGTTAAAACAGAAAATTATCAATTAAGACAGCTATTAGATGATTTAAATAAACTTTCACAAGAGGAAAAAGTGATTGAAAAGATAATTCAACGAAGTATTGAGTGGTATAACTGGAAAGAATTAAATGAGGCAGAACGGAAAACTTATGAGCAGAATGCATTAAATATATTAAGAA
>JBBSYT010000010.1:0-11952 GCA_038045085.1 Nanobdellota archaeon | reverse complement strand
ATTTTCTAACTGCATCTCTTACTGCTTCTGATTTGCTTGGATAAATGCCAGAACCCACTAACGACTGCAAAACCTCGATTTGTCCCTCGGTTAACCTGATTTGTATGGTTTGCATTACCATTGTAATGCTATTGTAATGCTTAAGTATATAAATCTTTTTTATTGCTTATAAGCGTAGTCCCTAATATGTAGAGTCGAGTATAGAAGTCTTTATATACTAATTATGAAGCTTATAAACTTACCCAAAAACAGAGGAAATTAAGACATGACAAAAACATTAGCAGACATAATAAGGACAGGCTTAAACGCCTTATTGACTTCGAGTCAATCAGAAGAAAGACCGACAACGATGGAAATCGCTCCCAGCGAATTGTATCCTTCAAGGATTACAAACGGAAGCGTAAAAAGACTGCTAGATTCTGGTGAGTTAACAAAATTATCTGGAAAAGCTTACGAGCTAAAAACTAACACAGTTGATGTTGCATATGCAGAAGTTAGACCAGGAACACTTGAAGTGTGCTTTGATTACAAGACTGGAAGGATAGTAAATCCAGAAATTGTTGAAAAACGATTACTTGGTCTTGATAAAACTAAAAAACCGATAGTAGGAACTCTTGCTTATGCATGAGTTTTTCTTTTTTTATTTAAATTAACTACAATATGGTAAATAATTAACTATAAATAGTAGTATTTTCTACTACTGAGTGGTAAGGTGTTTCTTAGACGGATTAACGATGAATACAGAAGAAGAACCTACTGCAACAATTAAATTTAAGAAAAAAATAGATCAAGGACTTCTTAAAAGATATAAAGATATATTGACTTCACATTTTCTAACCAACCGTTCACAAAATAAACCATATGTTAGACAAAACAATCAAAAAAGAATATTAGCAGTATATGGAGAAGCAGAGAAAAAATATATAGAAGGAGGATTGGCAAAATACGGAATCCCGGGGGAAGTTATTCACAGAGATGATCCAAAAGAAATAAAACAAAAAGAACCAGCAATTTCTCCAGAACTCGAAGCAAGATTATTTACTCCAATTTCTCCTGAACTAGAAAGAAAACTTGAAATTGTTGTTGAAAAAACAAATGAAGAAATGCAACCAATTAAGAAAAGAAAAGATCACGTAAGAGTTTCTACGCCAAAACTAGTTGGCAAAATTCTTGAAATTTTAGTTTACATGAAGCCGGACAAATTATGGAGAGAAGATATTGGCGAATTACTAAAACCAGAAGGATACGGTATTTGTAAAATGAATCTCGATAAGACACTTGCAGCAATGTACAGACACAATGCAGTTCAAGTAGAATTTGTTAAAACAAAAACAAAAGGAAGACCTAAAATGAGGTATTACGTATGAAACCTTTAACAAGAGAAGAAATACAAACCGCAGAACGAGAATGGTATCATTTTGATTATGTGCCTTATTCAAGTGTAGCTATGGAGCGTAAAGAGCTTCTTCCATTTTTTAATGAATTAAAAGAGCATGAAGTACTTGAAATTGGACCAGGAAATAATCCTATTAATAAACATTTTCCATGCAAAAAATATTCTGCCGCCTTAGGTTATTATCCTCATGATGGTTTATCTCTTTTAAGAAAAAAACCGAGTGCAAGCGCAGTTGTTGTTTCATTTGGAGTTATAGATGACAGTATACTCGGCAAAAAAGAAATTAATAAGAGATATATTGATGAACTGGTAAAAGAAATTAGAAGAGTCATGAATCCGTTTAGCATCATATTCGGAACTGATGCTGAAAAGTATCTAGGAAAACCGGATGTACTTGCGATAGAATTACGGCCTGATGTGGGGGAAGTATATCATCCAAAATGACAGAAACAAGAATAAAATATGCATCTGATTTTGAAGACGCTCTTCTTAATTCTGTAACTGAATTTGGAGGACAAAATTGTGCATTAAGGGCAATAATTACATGTTTAGGGCCGAGCATTGTTTATGATCAAAAAAAAATACCGATAGGATTAAACCGAGGAAGAGATTTAAAAATAAAAAACATAGAAAAAACATTAGAAGCCGGAATGGAAAGAGAAAACGAAACAGTCAGCGTAATTCCTATCTCTGGAAATCCTCTCGCGATTGAAGAATATGTAAACGAAGCAATTAAACTTATTAAATTTTTAAAAGAAAATTCAGGAGAAAGATCCGGAGAAAATTTATCAGACAATATCAAACCAGCAATTTTAGTTTATGACTGTGATTTAATGCACAGAATAAAGTCAAGATATTTCGAATTTTGGATGCCAAAAGAAGAAGATAGGAGACGCTTAATTAAGAAAGCATACGTGATAACAAAATGAAAACAAAACTATCAATATCAATGGATCGGGAGTTGAATAGTTATGCTTGAAGAAGAAATTAGAAAGTTCAAATGGGGATATGAAACCGGATCTAGGCTAGTAATGGCTACTTTCGATAAAAATAAATTTGAACGTGATGTTATGTTAACAAGATACAATGCTTATGACAAAAAAAAAGATTTATGGGAAGGACTTGGTTTATTGGCTGCGTTCAGTAACGGAGTTATTATGAATCCTTACAAGACGTACAAAGGGATAAGAAGAAATTTAGAAAATTCGAAGAATAAAAGATGAAAACAAAACTATCAATATCAATGGATAAAGAATTAGTTAAACGAATAGAAGAAAACTTAGCCGAAGGTTCATTCAGAAGTAAATCTCACATTATTGAATATGCATTGAAAGAATTCCTGAGGAAAAAATGAACATACTAAAACCATTATACCTCGCCACAGCATTATCTTTAGCAACAGGAATAAATTCGTATGCAAAATCTCCAGTTCATGCAAAAAAACACTATACAGTCAGTCACAGCGCTAAACCATTTAAAAAAACTCCAGTCATAGTTCCTTCCTGGTTAAAACCTTATCAAAAACATTTTGAAAAGAATGGAGCAAGAAAAGAATCTGCAGAAGGAATCATAATCACAGCATACATTGAATCAGGTTTTAAATACACCTTAAAAGAAGGAAGAGCAGGAGAGCTTGGACTCATGCAAAGTACCCCCGACAGCATAGAAGAAGTTGTCCATTATGAACTAAGAAATAGATTAAGAAAAGGGAATAGAACAGACGAATATGTGCATAAAACAATTAGACCATACTTATTGAATTTTTCAAAACAAACTCTTGCCGGATGCATTAGCAATAACGAATGGACTCACTACTGGGCATCTAGAAAAATCGTTGGAAAAATAAGAAAACAAATGAAAAAAGACATTAAAAGAAATATGTTTGAATTATCCGAATATAAAAGACTAAAAAGGAATCATGATTCTGACTCAGATTTTGGCTCAGCTTACCGCCTCATAGGAAAATTAGATGTACTTGGAGTTTGCAATGAAAAGGAGATCGGTTTCAGAGAATCAATGGCTGATGCATATCATAACGCTCCAGAAAGAACAAAGACGGCACTGAAACACTGCGGAGAAAACTTTCTGCAATGCAATCGCCTTCCAACAATAACAAAAAATAGGAAATTTACTTCATTTTATGTACCAAAAGATTTAAGTAAACAAAAGAAAGGAAAACATCGTTCGAAGTAAAGAAATCCCCGGCCGAATATTCTTTGTAATAATAACTAATTAAAAAGTTAGTACCACTCAGCTTTTTATTCTAAGTTATCAGAAATTGCTGGAGCTCCACAGACACAATATCTGCAATGCAGAGCTGTGCATTCAAACTCGAATTGAATCGAGTCCTTCCCAGCTCAATTTCTGTTGATAGCAATTAAGCCTCGATTCAGGTGCTAACTTTACTTATTTAACAACAAAATTAACTCATAGAACGAAGTCATTTTAACCATAACCTTTTTAAATGACCCTAGTTGTTTTCTAAAGTATGGCTGAACAAGCACCAGTAAAAAAACCAACCACAAAGGTTATCGACACATGGAAGACTAAGAAATGGTATAAAATACTTAGTCCTCAATTATTAGGGGCTCAGCAAATAGGCGAAACAATAGCAGTTGAAGATTCTCAGTTAATCGGCAGAACAATTAACATAAGCTTAGGCGCAGTCATAAACGATATGAAAAAGCAAAGTACAAATGCAATTTTCGAAATCACAAAAGTCAATGCAGGTGTTGCAGAGACTCAAATAAAAAAATTAGAAATTGTACCATCCTCAATAAGAAGAATGGTTAGAAAAGGAAAGGAAAGAATTGATTTATCATTAGTTTGCGCAACAAAAGATAATGTTATCATTAGAATTAAACCTTTCGTAGCGACAAGAGGAAAAGTAGGCGGTTCTGTTTTGACAAAAATGACTAACTTGCTTGATGCGGTATTAAGAGTAGAAGCGAGCAAAACTAATTATGAAAATTTGATTGCAGATATAATTCACGGAAAACTTCAAAAAACCGCAAAGCAAAGATTAAACAAATTGTATCCTGTTAAAACATCTGAAATAAGATCAGTCGAAAAAACGATGTTCGCGGGAAAATTACCTCCAATCCCAGTATTACCCGAAATAGTTGAAAAACAAATTGAAGAAACAGAAGAAGATAAAATATCTAAGAAAACAAGAACAAAACATGAAGATAATATCGGAATAACAGAGATTAAAAGCGACGAAGTTGAAGAAGAAAAGGTTAAGAAATCAAAAAAAGCAGAAGCATAATTCTAATGACCCAGATCGCACAAGGTGCAGAAGCGAAACTATTTAAGACTGGAAATATAATTTTAAAAGACAGATTTACAAAAAAATACAGACATCCTGAATTAGATTTTAAACTAAGAAAAGCAAGAACAAAGAAAGAATCTAAGATATTAATTAAAATGAAGGAATTAAACATTCCCTCCTCCGAATACATTAATCACGATGAAAAGGAAATGAAAATAGAAATGAAATTTGTTGATGGAGAAATATTAAAAACTGTTTTTGATTCAAACTTTGAAAAACATTCTAAGTTAATAGGAGCAAATATTGCTTTAATGCATAAAAATGATTTAATCCACGGAGATTTAACAACAAGCAACATGATATTAAATAACGATACCTTACATTTCATTGATTTTGGATTGAGCTTTAATTCAGATAAAATAGAAGACAAAGCTGTGGATTTACATTTACTTCGCCAAGCATTGGAAAGCAAGCATTTTAAAGTTGTTGAAAAAGCCTTTAAAATTGTGTTAAGCGAATACTCTAAGAATTACGGCAAAGCAAAAGAAGTTATAGAAAGATTAAACATCGTAGAAAAAAGAGGAAGACATAAACAGCAATACTAATTACTTGACATTTTGTATTTCTAAAGATTTTCCAGTTGCTTTAAGTATGGTTGTATTATATCTTATTCCTAAAATCCTTTTACTTCTATATATTCGAACTGATTTGTAATCGACATGACCTATTATGACGTTACCTTCTGGTGATTTTTTCAGCATAAGATCTGTAAATTCTATACTGTCTTGGTCATGTATTTCCGGTTTTCCGGGCATTTGATATCTTACAGAACTGATATTTGAAACATCGGGGAACTTAAGTTGCATAGAAGTTCTTTCTCCATCAATAGTTACTGATTCGATAACACCGTCCAGAGATGAATACATCACCATTACCACATAGGTGTGCTACTTATTTATATTATTATAGGATTGTTTTTATAAATAAGAGTTTGATTAGATATCCAATTCTTCAACATCTTTAGCATGTGCTTCAATGAATTGTCTTCTTGGCTCTACTTGGTCACCCATCAAAATTGTGAATATTCTGTCCGCTTCAACTGCATCATCAATGTTTATTTTCTTCAATCCTCTTGTTGAAGGGTCCATAGTAGTTTCCCAAAGCTGTTGAGGATTCATTTCTCCCAACCCTTTATATCTTTGAATATTAACTCCATCTGCACCAATCTCAGCTAAAACTTTTTCTTTTTCATCGTCAGAATACACATATTTCTCAAACTTATTTTTCTTAATTTTATATAATGGAGGCATTGCTTGGTAAACAAATCCTCCTTCAACTAAAGGTTTCATATATCTGTAAAAGAAAGTTAATAATAATGTTGAGATGTGATTTCCATCAACATCTGCATCAGTCATGATTATAATTTTATGATATCTTAATTTTGAAATATTAAACTCATCAGCAATTCCCGTTCCTAATGAAGCAATCATTTTTACAACTTCATTGTTAGCTAAAATTTTATTCAAACGAGCTTTTTCAACATTCAATATTTTTCCTCTTAATGGAAGAATTGCCTGCACAGCCCTATTACGTCCGGATTTTGCTGACCCCCCGGCGGAATCTCCTTCAACAATAAATATTTCTGATTTTGCAGGATCTTTTTCAGCGCAATCTGCTAATTTCCCAGGTAAAGACCACGAATCTAAAGCTCCTTTTCTTCTTGTTAATTCTCTTGCTTTTCTTGCCGCTTCTCTCGCAACCGCCGCATTGATTGATTTTTCAATTATTTTTTTAGCATCACTTGGTTTTTCTTCAAGATATGTATTCAATCCGGTTGAAACAACTGTTTCAACAATTCCTTTTATATTTGAATTTCCTAATTTACTTTTAGTTTGCCCTTCAAACTGAGGCTCTGGAACTTTAACAGAAATAATTGCAGTTAATCCTTCAAATACATCTTCACTAGATAATTTAACTCCTTTTGCTAAATTGCTTTTTTCAGCATAAGAATTCAAAGTTCTTGTTAATGCTGATTTAAATCCGATTAAATGTGTTCCTCCCTCAACCGTATTAATATTATTTGCAAAAGTAAATAATATATCATTATAAGTATCATTATATTGTAAAGCAATTTCAACAACAATTCCGTCTTTTTCTTTTTCAAAATAAAAGACGTCATGTATTGCAACTTTATTTTTATTCAAATATTCAACAAATTCTTTTATTCCGCCATGATATTGAAATATATGTTCTTTTCCTGAATTTTCATCAGTAATTTTGATTTTTATTCCTTTATTCAAAAAAGCAAGTTCTCTTAATCTTTGACTCAAAGTATCAAAACTAAATTCATTTTTCTCCATTATTGAAAAATCCGGAAAAAATGAAATTTCTGTTCCATGTTCTTGTGTTTCTCCCATAACCTTGACAGCAGAAACTGGTTCTCCTCTTTTGTATTCTTGCTGGAAAACTTTTCCATTTCTTCTAATGACTGCAATTAAATGATCAGATAAAGCATTTACAACTGAAACACCAACCCCATGTAATCCGCCGGAAACCTTGTAAGCTCCTTTTTCGAATTTCCCGCCTGCGTGAAGTTTTGTTAAAGCAACGGTTAATGCACTCATCTTGAATTGTGCATGATAATCAGTAGGAATTCCCCGTCCATCGTCAACAACGGTAATGTATCCATCTTTCCTAATCAGAACCGTAATATTTTTACAATAACCAGCCAAGGCTTCATCAACTGAATTGTCTACAATTTCGTAAACTAGATGGTGTAATCCGGAAATTCCTGTGCTACCTATAAACATCCCGGCTCTTTTTCTAACGGGCTCCAACCCCTCTAGTGCGACTATCTGCCCCGCCCCATACTGCTCATCTCCTTTGAAATCTTGTTCAGTCATTTTAATTCTCCAATCTTATACTTCAAATCTTGTGTTGGTATAAATTCTCTTATTATTGATATTAATTTTTGCGTATCTTTTTTATAAAAACTCAGATAATAGTATTTTCCGTCTCTAAATCTTATCGAACAATTCAATCCCCATTTTTCTTTGAAATACTCTTGCATTAATTTATGCTCTTCGAGAGTAAAACAATTTGTGCATAGAATAATATGCTGTCCAGAATTTGAATAGCTCCCGTCGTCACATACCCATACTGCTAAACTTTGCGGCGTTAACATGTCGAGTATTTGCTTAGTTATTCTTTTTGTTCCGGTTTTGTAAAATAGATCGTGATAAAAATTAAACACAGGATGAACAAAAGTTGTGAATGAATACATCGAATATTTATGGTGTCCTCTCGGAGAACTCACCATTGGTTCGGACATAGTAAATTCCTTGAACAGAAAATAAGTCCAATAAACATAATTCTTTTGTCTTTCTGAATGTTCTACTCTGAATAATGAATTTTGATCTCTTAGTCTTACATTCCCGTCGCCAAGTAACATACCCGTTATTACATCGTGTTGTTGTTGAGTAAGTAAAAGTCTTGGATTCTTAGAAACTAATGTCTTCCATTCGAGAATAGATTTTCTCAATTGCCTGACCTCGAGTTTTTTTATATCATAAAGGTTACAAAAAACATCCAATTCTCGTTTATTTCTGAAAAATGATAAATGTTGAAGTTTACTTTTCTGTAAAGTTGGAACTAATTTTGAGAGTTTATATTCATTTAAAGCCCTTGCTAAAATACTATGACTTCGAACACCATATTTGCCTGCCAACCGCTTTAAATCACCTCTTCTGTTGATTTCTTGAGCTACGTAATCCATATCAAGAACGTTTCTGACTTGTTCCAAATTATCCAACGTATACTCATCTGGCATATCTCAAATTTCCCCCGAAATTCCTATTAAAATTAATATTAATTGTCTATATAAAACTTTGCTTTGTAGAATGGCTTTACAGACCTTATAAGCCTTGAATTCGAGCATTTGAGACAATATGTAAACTAATTATTTTCAATATAGAAATAATCTAAAACAATAGCTTTAATCACAAACGTTTTCGTACCATCCTAGTTAAGATAACTTATTTATATAAGCTAAGAGTTAACCGCGTATGACAAATCCATTGGATGACACAAGAAATCCATACATCATAAGGATTAGAACTAATCCTAAAGATCCAAACAGTCAGCCTTTTCCAAATTTATACGGAGACTTTTCTGATTGGAAGGAATATCTTAAAGGAAAACCATTCGGAGTATTTGTTGCAGAAACAAGGAAGGAATTTAATCTACCTCCGCAACCTTCAACAAAAAGAATCGGTAAAATTCCAAAATATGATGGATATAATTTTTCTGTATTTGACACACACGCAGATAAATGGAGCGTTGACAAAGGAATTTCCATGTGGTTGGAAGATGTAGTTCAAGGAAGAAGAGCAAATTTAACATTTCATGGAGATGATTCTGATGCACTGCCGGAATACCATAATGACGAATCGGTAATCAAACCACTAACAGATATTGAAGCGCAAAAAATGCATGCAAACAATCTTGCATTTAAAAATGAAAAAGGGTTTATGATATTATCTTATCCCGACAATTCTGTGAAAAATCTTGGAAAAAAAATAATTTTAAGAAGAGCATTTCCAGAACTGTGCAATTTTGTAATTGGAGATCATGAACTTCCTCTACTCTATCCTGAATTTAAAATTTTCAAAGATGAATTTGAATTGTCAAACAATGTTAGAAACAGATTAACAGAAGAAGAAAGAGCATTTGTAAAAACTGAATTAAGTGCTATGCCTCTTTATGTCGTAACTGAAAATGGATTTTTGCTTTGTCATACTCTTTCGCCGTCGTCAACAAAAAATCAGCTCGAACAATTAGTTTACGATGCAAATGGAAAATCCGCTCTCGAAGATGCTTTGTTCGGAGAAGAAGCACATGATAAAGAATGTAAAGGAGAAAGATTCAAACAAGTTAGGATTTATGACCAAAGAAAAATTGCTGCATTCTTAAAAGAAATGAAAGCCAAGCATGCATTAATCGGTCATACTGGAATTGCAGATTTTATTTATAGAGATGAAAATGGAGATGAACGGCCAATTCTTGGAGGAATTTTAGATTACAGCAGAGAATTTAGTGATTTCACAATAGGGGCTACAACGGAACATAGAAATGCGGGAAAATCACGTTCTGGAATAGACAGAATGGGACCAAATGAAGACGGAATTTACTGCACGTTAAAACTTGATACAGAGCCAGACAGATTAAATTTCGGAAAACTAGGACAAGGAACACTGCCTCATTACCTTCCAAAAAAAAAGGTAATGCTATTTAAAAAGGAAGAAACAATAAAAAATGAAATAGTTTCAGAATTAGTTAAAGCAGTCCAGGAATTAACCGCAAAAGGCGGATTTGCTGAAAAATATGCAAAAAACATTGAATACGCATCATCTTTGCTTGAACAGGACATAAAAACAGGAGAAAGAAATAGAGAAATAGTGGAAGAAACAATCAAAGCATTCAAAGAAAATGACGCAAAAGGAATAGGAGAATACCTAGAAAGCGCCCCAGAAGACAAAGCACTATACTTCATACCTAAGGAAATGAGATGTTACTTTAATGTAAAAACAACCATTAGGGAGTAGCAACATAACAAAAAGACTTATATATGACTTAAGCGTTGATAATAACGCTCGGAGATAACAAATGCCAAAAGAACAAAGAAGAGCAACGAAAGGTACGTCAAGAGTAGATTTAGGAGCAGCTACAGAACCTGAAAAAAAAGAACAACTTCTTTATAGAGGAAAATTAATCCATCCATCGCAAAAAAAACTTCTTTGCACAGCAATAGCAGAAATACCAATTGTTCCAGAAAATTTCGTTGACGAAGGAGTAAAAAAATATTTCCAGAGCAAAGGCGTCTCAGTAGTTAACGGAAAAATAAATCATACTTTTGTGTTCAAAAACATAAATATAAGCGAAATAATGAATATGAAAACAGCTGTTCCTGAAAAAATATTTGATAGATTTGGATTAACTCCGTATCTTCCGGAAGGATATACTGGAGCAATTGCTTTAGGAAGAAGAGATGATCCTTTCTGCCCTTCATCAGTTGAAGAATTTTCATCTCTAATTGTAGACCCAAAAGATAAACAAATATACAAAACCGATCCAGAATACAAACAATTCTATAAAATGTATAAGGATTTTGTTGATCTTCTTGTAGATTCTCCTGAAGATTTCAAATCGTTCCAGGAAACGGCAAAAAAATATGGAACTACAATAAGCGATCCTGAAAAACTAAGAGGACATCCAAAAATAGAAGCAATCCCGAAAGTAATGGAAGTATATTCTGATTGGAGCTTTTCAAGACAAGCCAAGATTCCTGCTATAACAGGTAAAAAAATTAATGCAGATATTTGGCACAACACCGGAATAAGCAGACTTGTTGAAGATGAATATGATGCAGATGACAATAAACAGGAACCTAGCCTACAAGGATTAATTATGCAACTTGGAGACACACCTGTTTGGATTGATTATTCTTCAAATGGTTCAACTGTCGTTTTCCTAAATCAAAATAAAGACGACATAGGAAGACGATGCCAAGCTGAACTTGATCTAGATAAGGAAGAAAAAATATTCAAAGGAAAAGCTGGAAATGGAAAGTTAGAAGATTTCATAACAGATTATGTTTCAAAAGGAAATGTAATTGGAGTAAAAGTTAATTTATTAAGAAAAGATAACTCCCCATTTGTATTTATTCCTCTTGTCGGAGATGCCATAATAAGCATGGGACATGTAAGCTCTGTAACAGGAAATCAGCAAAGTACACTATACGTCAAAGAAGAATAAAATGATAAAAAAAATAAAATCATTTATACAAACAGTAAAAGGAGTTCCAAGAGCAATAGTTGTTTCTGGAAATCATATTCCAGACATAAGAAAAACTTCCGAAATATATAAAAAAACTGCAGCATCTGTTCTTGAGGAAAAAACTCTAGACGCGAAATTAACTGAACAAACAAAAGAATTGCAGAATCTTCACAAAGGAACAATTCTTGGAAATCATGTTGTTGAAGCAGAAGGTTTAGTTCACCACTTAATGCTTCAAAATTCTGATTTAGATAAAACAGTTTTGGCGCACGGAGCGCCTAAATTTTACTTAAATATGCTTGACAAAGTTGTTTACGTTGCAAGAGGTAACGCAAAAGCAATGGAAAATGAATATGCTCTCGCATTCGCTGAATTATGTAAAATGCTTAGAGGAGAGTATACACACGAAGATACTAAAACACTAATGAAAAGAAGCAAATTATCTGCAAAA
>JBBSYT010000009.1:0-2303 GCA_038045085.1 Nanobdellota archaeon | reverse complement strand
TTCTAGAAGACGGAATTATATTCGAACCACGCCCTGGAAAAGTCAGATGGTTGGGTTGAATTAATTTCTTATATCAAACTCTTGATAATCTATTTTAACTGGCTTGCCATTTTGAAGGAGTTGAACAAGTTCTGCTCTTCCCGAATTTGTAACAACAACTTCAACAGTAATATTTTGTGTTGGAATCTCGGCGTTTCTCTCGAAAAAATATTGTTCAATCCCATATTCAACATTTGCCCTGTTACCATAGATAGATGTGACCTTGCCCTTGATAAAATCCCCTTGCGATGGCTTGTTTTTTGAACTATCAACAAACCTCCAAATCCCCTTGCTGTCTTCTTTTAATTTAACATAAACAATATCCCCTGATTCAAGATTAGTTGAATTTAATATGGATATCTCATAACTTATCTGCATATATTGCCCTCTCAATGGATCAAAAGGATCAACAGGCCTCGTATCAAGAACAATCTTCTTCCCAGTAAGGTGCGGCCATTCATTATATAATAAAAAAGAAACAACTACTAAAAGAACGACAAGCGACACAATAATTACAGATATTAATTGTTTTTTCATATTTCTTGTTGAGCCTCAATTATAAGATTTTTTCTCCATTTTGGAATTAACCATGCTCCTAAAATTAATATCATTCCACCCAATATTGCCAGTATACTAAAAGCAAGATAACCTGAAAAATTCATCCAAAATCCAATATATCTAGAAATAATTTCTAATATAAAGGCTATTAATCCAAGATTGATTATCTTAGTTGAACCTACAAATTGGCCATACCACAAAATTAAGATAATAAATCCTATAAAAAATACATTTATAATTAACCATAAAACCCAAACTCCAAAAGGCATTAAATTATCTCTTCCAACAATACTTTCTATATAACCTCCTGTACCCCAACTACAACCAGTTTCGCTTAAACAACTATCTTTTTGATTATTGTGGGTTCTACAAGTATCATATAAAGAGTCGGCTGCAATCTCTTTATATTCTCTTTCACATCTTCCTCCAACCCAATTACATTTCGCCCCAGAAGGAGCAGAATTACAAGAGGATTCATTTAAGTTATAACAATCAAATTCCTGACAATAGCCCTTTGCATTATTTTGAGATTGCCATTCACAACCCAATGTTGAAAGAGCCGCATTACACAGAGATTCCGTATCATAATTATAACAATTTTTAATCTCACAATATCCTACTCCATTATCCCTCACAATCCATTCACAATTAAAATTAGCAGGTGCGCTATTGCATTCAGCCAATTTTTCAAAATTGTAACATTGTGTAGGAGAACATGCACCAATCGCGCCTGCTGCAGATTTAGTGAACAAAACAAGAATAAAAAGAAGTATAAACACTCCAATAAATATCATTATCTCTCTAATATCTAATTCTCTTTTGCTTGCAGCAAATAAAATGGAGAAAATAAAAATAGCATAAGAAACCACAATAAATAAAATTAAGAATAAAGAAAACGCGCTTGCATCAAATTCATAAGCTCCTAAAAGAGGCTGTATGCTCTGAAAACTAAGAAGGTAAAAGATAACAAAAAAATAAAACACTGTCCAAAACCTATACAAATTTGCAAAAGGATGTTTTATTGCCTTATGAAAAATATTCAACCCATACAATAAAAGACCCATTGTTAAAAATATAAAAACAAAAATTATAACCATCGCACCACTATCACGAATTGTATCTTCCACAGTAACCATATACTGCATAATCAACCATGGAAAAAAGAGAACAATTCCCCCAAGTAAATTTTCTGGAGAATTTAACACATAAGCAATAAAAATTAAAAAAACCCAACAAAAAAGGAAAAGCCAAGTCCAATCTTGAAGAGTAGTAATAGTTGAATAAATTTGAGAAATTAAAAAAACACTTAAAACATACATACCACCACCCAAGAAAATTAAAGCTCTTGCAACATATTCATGCTCTTGTGTTCTGACTAAAACTCCAACTACAAAAGCAAGCAAAGTAGCAAAAACTAAAATAGACACCTTAAGAAAATCTGGAATACTATGCCAATTGTAAGCAATTATCCACGCAATCCCGACGAGAACCAAAATAGCACCAA
The DNA here is from genome assembly GCA_038045085.1 of Nanobdellota archaeon. GTDB lineage: Archaea > Nanobdellota > Nanobdellia > Woesearchaeales > UBA10107 > UBA10107. The sequence goes on along the minus strand of JBBSYT010000009.1, from coordinate 202 downwards.
TAATCGAGACTACATTCAAAAAGAAAGACCCTTTCTTCTCGGCCATTATCCATGTCATGATAAATATAATAATTTAATATATTTAAAGTTATTGAACTTCTAAACATTTATAAAACAAACTAAAATCAAATTATCATGGAATCCTACGAACAAATGCTTGATGACGCGTTCTCAAAAATAAAACAGCCGCAAGGAAGCGGTG
>JBBSYT010000008.1:0-16355 GCA_038045085.1 Nanobdellota archaeon | reverse complement strand
TAAATAACATGGACAAAGCAGAAGCAAGAATAATTGATTACGAAAGAAGACTTCCAAGAGAAACTAATCCTAATAAAGTTAGGCTTATGCGAGAAGCAATCGTCGACCTCATTAACGCTGCAAAGGTAGATATCGCAAAATCGATGAATGCCCTTACAAGAAGACTTATTGAAATTCCCGACCCCGCATTCAACCTCGATGTGGAGGGCGGAAGAAAATCTGGACCACTAAGTGGATTATATCCATATTTAAATGATGTCGAAGATGTATGCAAAGAAGTTTCTGTTCTGGGGGAGCTTCCAAAATATCGAATATCGGCCGACGTGCTAGCAAGATTTGCGAATGGAATGAAAGCAATAAGGGTACACCTTGTAAGAGGAACCCTTCAAACAAAAGATCAGACCGTCGCACAGTATGAGCTTATGTTAAGAGACGTCCTAACTGGTCTGGAAGGCACAGTATTTGATTTAAGAGCGCTCATAAGACATAATTAGGTTCTTTAAAACATAACATTTATATATTACCACCCCCAAATAGTAGTGAAAATGACTGAAATGGATCACGCTACAAGGCTCGAAACTGCGCTTTATGAGATATTTACTTCTAATTTAGAGCTTATTGAACAATACAAAAAGAGCAGGTTACCCGAACCATTGAGGCAAAAATATAGTCCAATAGACATTTCACAGCTAACTCAAATAAGTGAAGACTGCAGAAAAGACTTCAAACCGCAAAATCTTGTTGATTTTATTGTTAAGAACCCAAATTCTAATTAAACAGAGATTTTAAATAAAAAATGATTATTCCATTCTTATGAAATTTACACACTTTTCCGATTGCCACATTGGCGGATGGAGAGACGATAGAATTGGAAATTTAGGGCTTGAAGCATTTAGGCAGGCAATAACTCAGAGCATAGCCAAAAATGTCGATTTTGTTTTAATTGGCGGAGACTTATTCAACACCGCATTACCAACCATAGATAAGTTGAAAGAAGTGGTTATTTCTTTAAAAAGATTAAAGCAAAATAACATTCCATGTTATGTTATTCCGGGAAGTCACGATTTTAGCGCTTCAGGAAAAACCATGCTTGACGTTCTTGAACATGTAGAATTGCTCGTTAATGTTTTCAAAGGAGATGTTATTGATGGTAAATTAAAACTTAAATTTACAACCGATAAAAAAACAGGGGCTAAAATAACGGGGATTTTGGGGAAAAAAGGGATGTTGGATAAAAAGTACTATGAAGATTTGGACAGAAGCATAGAAAATGAAGGAGGATTCAAAATTTTCTTGTTTCACATAGCAATAAAAGAGCTTATGCCGGATAATGACAAAATAGAAAACTTTCCTGTTACAATTCTTCCGAGAAACTTTGACTATTATGCTGGCGGGCACATTCATGTTATTAAAAATGAGAATTTTGAAGGACGCAAAAATGTTACTTATCCAGGAGCTCTGTTCCCAAATAATTTTAGAGAATTAGAAGATTTCAGAAATGGAGGTTATTATTTTTATAATGAAGGAATTGTAACGTGGAATCCGATTGCAATTAAAGATGTTGAAGTTTTAAACTTTAATTGTGATGGAAAGACGGCAACACAAGTTGAAACTGAAATTTTAGAGAAAATAAAAAACATTGAAGTTAAAGACAAGATTGTAACATTAAGGGTTAAAGGAGAGCTAATATCGGGAAAAGCTTCTGATATTAAATTAAATGACATGTTTGGAATTTTGTTTCACAAAGGGGCATATTATGTAATGAAAAGCACATCTTTGGTAAAATCTAAAGAATTTGAAGAGGTTAAAACAAGTGCTTCATCAATAGAAGAAGCAGAAGAAAAGGTGATTAAGAATAATATTGGGCAGTCTTCAATTAAAAATGAAGAAGAACTTGTTAGAAATTTAATAAAAGTGTTTTCTTTCGAAAAACAAGAGGGAGAAACTAAGTTCGAATTTGAAAAAAGACTATTAGAAGAAACAAACAAAATTCTAGGCAACTAGAAAAGCTTAAATATTGGTTATAAACTGACTATGTTACGATTAAAAATGAGAGCACAAGATTTATACAAAAAAGCAATGGAAAGAGAAGCGGATAACATAGCTCGCATAGATGCTGCCGCAGGAATTGTTATTCTTACAAGAGAACTCACACAACGACAACTAAGTTATTCATCAAACTCACCAGAACATGCTGAGATCGATACTGCGATAAAACAAGGTTTAGAATTAGCATTTGAAACATTACCTAGATAAGTATTCTCAAATATTAATTGGAAAGGCTTATATATTGCGAGATTGTTTTGTAATTCACAAATATGGGCGAAATAATGTATAATGAATTGTTAAAAAAATACTTGCATGAACTAGAGGCAGATAAGTTTCTAGCAGAGATTAAAGACCCACAAATAAGAAGAACTGACTACTTAAAAACGCCAGAAGGCAGATCAGTATTAACACGATTAATTTTTGAAGATAACTCTCTTGATGATGAAAGTAAAAATCCAAGGGTAAAACGGGAACTTTCTGAATTAGAATCTATTGTTGAAGACTGTAAAAATATTGGTTGCATATATGAAGCAATAAATAATCTTGTGGAAATAAGAAAAGTTATGAATCCTGAAAATCAGAATTATGAAGTTGTACAAAATACAATCAAAAGATCGGCATACAGAGCATATGAACTTTCTTCTGGCGACGGAAAAATTTTAATTAGTCTATGCAAAAAAACATCATTGCCACTTGGAGAAATACTTGACTACATCACTCTTCAAAGAAAAACTAAAATTGCGAACGCTTAAACTAATTTCTTTAATGATTTAAGAACTTCATCTGGAGATGCTGTTCCTCTTGACTTTCTCATGACTTGACCAACTAAGAAATTAATCGCTTTATCATTTCCTGACTTAATATCTTGAACAACATTTGGATTCTCTTTAATTGCTTCTTTGCAGAACTTTTCCAAGTCTCCCTTATCTGAAACAGCTTCCAATTTGTTATCTTTCACATATTTTTCAACATCAAATAGTTTAGAACCTAACTCATTCATTATTTTTTGACCTGTTTTTTCCGTAATTTGATTATTTTGCATTAGTTTAAGCAAAGGAGTGAGTTCTTTTTCAGTTATTTTCATTTCATCTAATTCAAGCTCATTATAATTTGCAATTCTTACAAATTCTCTCCTTAGCCATTTTGCAGTTAATGTTGGATTGACATGTTTCGATATTTTCTCGAATAATTCAGCAAGGATTATTTCGGAAGCTAAAACTTCTGCGTTTTCTTTTTCAATACCTAACTTTTCGTATTTCTTTATCTTTTCATCCGGTCTTTCTGGTAGTTTGGACTTTAATTGTTTTAAATAATCATCTTTGATTTCAATAACTGGTAAATCTGGTTCTGGAATAAACATATAATCTTCTGCTGTTTCTTTAGAACGCATGAAATGAGTTTGATTATTTACTTCATCCCAAGCTCTCGTATGCTGAATTGTTTTTTCTTTTGATTCTAAAACCTTGGCTTGTCTTTTTTCTTCTGCATTTATTGCTCTGACAATACTTGAAAATGAATTTACATTTTTAACTTCAACTCTTGGATGTTTTTCAATGTTAATATTAACGTCAGCTTTAACACCGGCATCCCTATGAATCGCTTTAATGTAAGACAATGTTGTCATTAACTTTTTTAACCAAGATTCAACTTGTTCCGCACTCGTAAAATCTGGATCGGTAACTATTTCTATTAATGGAACTCCTGAACGATTGTAATCAACTTTTCCTGTTGAAGGTTCATATCTCGCAGGATCTTCTTCTAAATGAACTTGCTGAATCCCAATACCTAAGAAAGAACCTTTTACGCCGACTGGCATTGAATAAGAACCAGACATTGTTTTTTGAAAACCGTTTGGTAAATCAGGATAAGAATAATGTTTTCTTTGAAACATTAACTTTGGAGAAATTTTACAGCCAAGCATTAACGCTATTTCAACTGCTTTGTCAATCGCTTCCTTATTTGGAAGCATTGGTTTAGAACCTGGCTGTGCAGTGCATATTGGACAGATATTTGTATTCGGTTGAGATTCTCCGTGTTCAGCTAAACAATCGCAGAATAGTTTCTTTTTAGTTAATTCTACGTTAACATATCCGTGGATTTCTAAACCTACTTTTACCATATTATTGTGCTTTTTTGTTTACTTATATAGTTTATGCCTTGATTCTTCTTAATTCTTCAAGTCTTTTCTTATGTTGTCCCGGTTTATCTTTGCTTCGCTTGGATGCTCTTTCATAAATATTGATTAAATCCTTCAAATTAACTGCATTTATTTCCAAACCATTAAAATCGAGTTTGTTGAACTTTTTAGATTTTTTACAATACCATTCAAGGGGGTCTAAGTCTATGCGCAGATTTCCTTTTGATATTGCAATATAATGCCAATCAGAAATATATTTGTATTTTGCTTTATTTTCTTTCAGAAGTTTCATCGCTTTTTTTAGCGATTTGTCAGGAATCAACAAGTCAATATCGTGAATGACAAAGCTCTTATCTTTTGTATATGCAAAATAAACTAAACCTCCCCAAGCAACAGGGTTGATTTTAGTTTTGTTTAATGTTTCTATAATTTCCTTACAGAAAGATTTTAACTTAATGAAGTGCTTTTTATTCTTCGGGTAAATGTTTATTTTCATATAATCTCCGTTGAGGGTATCTTTGTTCTTGTCCTCAAGTAAAACAATTTTTTATTTTCCAAATAAGGTCTATAAAAATCGAATCTCTTTTTTTGGAGGATTTTCTTAAAATGATTGAAACTCCCAAACGGCGAATGGGTATATTTCTTCATACCCGGAACTTGAAAGTGTGCATTTTCAAGATATTTCGATGATGCTTTAATACGAATTGCCTTGTTTTTTACATTCGTTTTTTTCATTGCCCACTTATTTAATTTTTTCACTATTTTTGTTTCTTTTCGATTTAGTTTTATTTTACGTTTTAAAATTTCTTTTGTAAATATTAGAATTGTGTTCACTAAAGCACCGCCTCGTAAACCCAAATAGTACTGGATTATGTGTTTGTAATTCGGTGTAAAATCTACATAGTTTTTGTTGAGATCTTTCTTTGTTGTTCTTATTACTTGTTCTTGATCAACTATTTTGCCCCAGTTTCTCTTAATGATTATTCCTTGTTTCTTGAGCCTTAGTAAAATAACAAATAATCCATTAAATTCTTTTTTCATTTTCCGGAATGGATTTTTGTCAGGATTGAACCCGTGCTTCTTTATATTTGGCAGGTATTCCTCGGAAACAATTCGATAAAGAAATTGTGATTCAATATGCTCTTTCCATAGTTTGTATTCTTCTTCTTTTGTCATTTTTGTTTTTGCTTATATACTTTATTCTCTTATACAGACTCCGATATACCCCATAAAAGTTCAAAGTTCGCTAAAAATCCTTTGGAAATTTGTCCATTTTTGATCATTAAAGCGATAGGCTCCTCTGAAAATACAGCAATTACCACATAATCTTTGAATATCCAGAACACAGATGGTATTTTGACATTTGGCGGCAATATTCTAACCTTAGTCAACCGATATGTTTTTCTTTCTTGTGCAAATTTTAATGATTCTTTGCCATATATCACTTTGTAATTTATCCCTTGTTTTTCTCGCCTTTTGTGAAAATCATTGAAGTATCCCATTAATTTTTCATTGCTAGTTCTTGATGCGTCAATGACATAGAATGTTTCATTCTTTTTTAAGATTTTAAGAACTTGTTCAAGTGCTGTTTTTATTCCTTTAATTCCTTCATAAGTATAAGATTCCTGTTTTTCTACTTTCATTTGTCTTTTAGATAGTTCTTCAACTAATGAACCTAGTTTTTTCTCTTGCTCGTTCAGATTCTTCTTCTGTTCTTCTAAAAACTCTTTTAATCTATTAGGATCTTCGGCCTTGAAATATTTTTTATTTGCAGTTATCTTATATGAAACTAATCCTTTCTTTATTAGGTCGTTTAGTATCGGATATATATTTGAACTAGGTATGCCTGACTTTTTTACCAATGGCCCGGTGGTTGTTGAATCTAGCTCTAGTAAAGCTAGATAGACCTTTATTTCGCCTCTTGATAGGCCTATCTTCCGTAAAATATCTGTTTCCATAACTAGAGTAAGGCTTATTTTGTTTATAAAGATTACTACTATGAATGATAGTAGCGAGAGTATAAATACTGATAATACCACCACTAAATAGTGGTTAAGATGACAAATAACAGAAAAGAACTGGAAGATAAATCATTGGAAAACATCGGAATTAGAGTGGAACCCCCTTCGGTTTATAAATTCCCCAACGGCAATCCCAGATTGCCAGAACAAGGCGATTGGATTGACTATTTCAATTGTCAAAAGGGAGAAATAGAAGGAAAAAAGATGATGTCTGCCTCAGATTTATACAGGGCAGGACAAATCTGGTCTGATAAATCGCTTCAATGTTTAAGAGAAGAGTTCAAGTATAGAAGAACTTTAATAACTAGCACAAGAAGTTGTTACGATCTGCATAGTTTTGGTGCGAGAATTATTCAAGATTTTGGAAGTATGGTTCCGGGCGTAAAGCCTGTTGAAGAACGGGTGGATTATGTTCCACATTTTGATTATGATGGAGAAAAAATAAAATGGGTCATCAACATAAGCCATATTGCGTTCATACGAGCTTTATTCAATACCAAGGACGATTCGAAAAAGATTTCGGAAACGCTTGAACGATTGACTCAAGACGAAATTGAAAATATTTGGATTTACACTCCGCGTAGTTGGGAGAGCAGAAAACCGGAATATGCTGGTAATTCAGCGGCAACATTCTTGTACGGAAATGCCAAGTTCATTATTAGATGTGATTCTCGAGGCGCCGGTGTAGATGGGGCATTCGCTCGCGGGATACCGATTTGTGCGGATACAAACGAAGGAGGTAACAAAAAATGACGATAGATGAAAAATTAAAACAAAAGAAAAGGAATTGTTGCATTAAATCAGGATGTTCAGGACAAATTGATTGCTAAGTACATGTTGAATTCCTAATTATGTCAGAACCATTGGAAAGTATTTTATATGTATCTTCGAATATTGACGATATGAAGGAGGCGAAGGATATGCTATATAGTGCAGACTGGATAGAGTTCTATGACAGGCTAATGCCTGAAAAGCATTATAGGGATTCATTCAGAAACATTCTGCGTTTGATAAGGCAATATTCTCCATCAGCAAGAAACGTTCTTGAACTTGCCTGCGGTACAGGAAGATACACAAAATATTTTGTCAAGCACAGACTTAATGTGGAAGGAATTGATATTTCATATCCGGCAATTAGTCTGGCCAAAAAAAGAGTCAAAAATACAAAATTTAGAGTAGCCGATATGTCAAAAATCAAGTATAACTCAAAATATGATATCGTCGCTTGTTTGTTTGAATCATTCAGGTACCACACTTCATTTTCTCAGGCACAGAGAACATTGGATAATTGCTATGATTCGCTAAGGCCAAATGGAGTTTTCCTGTGTGACTTCGGTGTTTTTCCCGCCTCAACGAGACCCGTTCAACTACACAATAAGGTAAGAATGAAAGATGGAAGAGTAGTAATCAAAGACGAATCAATTTTAACCAAAGGCAATTTCGATACAAGGAGTGATTACGTCACAGTTTTGCGCGGTTCAAAAGTAATTTACGAAGGAACAGTTAGAAGATCTCCTTTGTTAAGAATTCCTGATAACAAGATGAAGTACATGCTAGATAGAGCCGGATTCAAAAAGATAAAAGCACTGAAGAACGTCATTCCAGACTCTCCACGGACAAAATTGTTTATCGGTCAGAAAATTTAGAATAAGATACCATTAGTTATTCTTTTATCTTTGAAAAAAGCAATATTGCAGGTATCATCACTATAGCCGAAATGAAGATGGTGTATTTTGGTCCAATATTATCGACTAAAAAACCCGCAATAGGAGGACTTATAATTAAACCAATTGATAAAAACATGCTTTCAACACTGCTAATGGTGGCCCTCAATTTTGTTGGAATAAATTTATGAAAGTATACACTTTGAACGGGATTTTTAGAGTAACCAAATAACAAAGAGATAAATAAAATCAGTAGGGCAGGCACTAGCGATGAAACGAATAATATTAAAGAAGTTACAGTCGCACAGAGAATCAATGCCAAAACAATAAATCTTTTTTCTTTTCCCTTCTTCATAAATTTAGTAGCGAATAATGGAGAAATAGCTGCCATCAAACTCATTCCGCTCCAAAGATAACCAAAGGCATAATCTTGAACTCCGAACTCCTTAAGTAAAGGCGTCCAGCTTATCGCTGCTTGCAAACTCATAGAGATTGAAGCGACCATTATTGAAAGGAGTAAATAAAACAACACGTGATGTTTGTAACTATAATGAAGGGCCGTTGATGTTTGATTTTTTAAGTTTTTGAAAGAATCTGCTAATTCAATCTTCTTTTTAACATAAACTTCTTTAGCAAAGACAGAAAGAAGAACGATAGATATAAAGTATGAAGTTGCACTCGCGAGCCAGATTATACCTAATCCAAAAAATTTAACCAAAAAGGCGCCCAAAATTCCAGATAGAATTAGCCCCGAATAAATAAAAGTCTGCATTTTGGTAAAAAAGTTATGAACGAGATGTTTATTCTTTTTATTAATCAAATCAACAACCCATGCATCCTTGCTTCCGGAAGAAAATGTAGAGGCGATACCAAGAATTAAGAAAAGCAATAAAAGAACAAAATAATTCTTAAAGAAAAACAAAGAAAGCATAACCGAGCATTCCAAAAAATAACCGACCAATACCGATAATTTTCTTCCATAAAGATCTGCAAATGCGCCAGTTGGAATCTCAAAAATCAATGATGCAAGTGGTGCAACTGCAATAATCATACCTATTTGGACTGCGCTTAACCCTATGCTCAAGAAATATATGACTGAAAAAGCTGGAAAGACATATAGCATAGATGCCATAAAATACTCTAGATAGAATGGCCACAAAATCTTTAATTCATCTTTTTCAAATATTCTCATTTAATACAACTCCAATTGCCCGACCTTAGGTTCATTATAAAACACAACCGTGAAGTAATTCTTTATTAAATCGGGGAATGTATTCTTCAATTCCTTCAGTAATGAATGAAACTCATCGTGACTTTTTTCCATTGTTTCAAACTCCAGGTCGTATTGGCCGATGGCAATTGTGATATAGATCGTATATTTGTGATAAGTTATAAAAGAAATAAGTTTCTTCATGGCTTGTTTCGATGTGTCATTCAAATTTAACATAACTTTTCTTTGTGTGTATCCCAGAGCTTTATGGTTTATCTTGACGTTATAACATGTAATTATCCCTTCGCTCATGAGCCGTTTCATTCTTCTTTGAATGGTTTTGGCCGGAACATTCAATTTTCTTCCAATATCGATTAAAGGTAGTCTCCCCTCATTAGAAAGAAGAGTAATCAATTTTAAGTCTAAATCATCAAGATCCGGATATTCAATTTTTCCTCCTGTTAATTTGTACGTTCCGTCTTCTCTTTCGACTAAATACTTATCCTTGAAGTAATAAACATTCGTCATGACAGAAAAGAATTTTTGTTCTGTATATTTCCCGAATTTATCGTTTATTTCATTATAAACTTCTTCAAATTCACTTATGTTCTTAGCCCAGACAACATAAAGGAAGTCCAAATCACCATCAACTTCAACAATCCAAGTCACCTTTGGATGTTTTTTTAAGTAAGAGATGAACTGTTTCTCTACATCCGTCGTCATATTGATTGTTTTCAGATATACCCTATAGAATTCCTTTCCCATTTTGTACGTGTTTATTACGGCGTAATATCCTTCAACTACACCTTCCTTTTCTAAGTTTTTTAATCTATAATGCACTACTTCTTTCGATAGCTTTGTTTTCTTAGCGAGTTCAGTTAGGCTTGCTCTGGCGTTCAAGCTAAGATGAAACAGTATTTCTCTGTCTTTATTATCTATCTTAAGCATTATTTTAAGAAAGCGTCTATTTGTATATAAATATTGCCTTTTTGTTAAGAATATCTCTAAAAAGTTTAATATAGTGCCATTGCCATACTACTGCTAGGTGACAAAGTTTAGACGGAGAAAGAAAATGGAACTAAGACAAATATTGACACAAGAGCAAGTAAGAGACGAAACAGAGGAGAAAATAGCTGAAGTAAGAAAATATACACCAACGGCCAAAGAACTCAGAGATATGCGCAAAAGTGCCCATTACTGGGAAGTTTGGCAAGGTCTACCTGACGTAGAATTTAAAGAAGTATTAAGCAGAGGAAGTTATAATTCATTGCAATATGAAAGAGAGGATGTGGGAATATGGGTTAATAGAGATGCAGTAAGTGCAGCTAGACAAAATCCAAACGCAATCTATACGGTAATGGTAAGAACGAAAAAAGATAAATTGATTGCACCACTCAAAATGGTGTATGATGTTTCACCAAGTAAATTTACTCTTGAAAGAACGATTCAAACAGCAATTGAATTGAATAAAGAGAAAAGAAAATAAGGTGTATTATTTTTGTTTATGTTCAATGTTTAGTTATTTTTATTTGAATCTTATTTTTATTAGCCACAATACTAACTTTTCCGCCTATCGGAAATGTTATTTGAGGAGTCGTATGTCCAAAATCAACATTTGCGATAACAGGAACATTTATTAGTTCCTTCTTTGTTTTTATAATCTTCATTATCTTATCAGGGGTCATCTCTGAAGCAATTTGAAAACGTCCTAGCACAATTCCTTTAATCTTATTGGAACCTGGCAAATGCAAAACCGATTGCAGGTTTCTATCAAAATCAACCACAGTATAATCTTTGGCCATTTCGTCATCTTCTAAAAATAAGATTGCGTCCTTTAATGATGGCATAAATTCAGTTCCTTGAAGGAGATTGAATGTACACAGATTGCCTCCGATGATTGTTCCTTCTGCCTTGCCTTCGTTGATTAATAAAAATCCATTGTTTTTTATGAACTTCCTTTTTTCCTGGTCCATATACCAAGAATCGTCACTCCATTCTTTTGAACTTTCGATTTCAATGATTTCATTTGAGAAAAGACATTTTTTGAAATATTCTGAGGTATATTCAATCCCTTTTTTCATACCAAACGATGAAAAATGTGGTCCGTAATACCCAACTAGTCCGGTTTTTGCATATATTGCATTTAACAACGCAGTTATATCTGAATAGCCGCAGAGTATTTTAGGATTATTTTTTATTACTTTGTAATCTATATATTTCAAAATTTGATTCGAATTAAACCCACCAATTGTTGTAATAATTGCTTTTACATTTTTATCTTTGAATGCATCATGCAAATCCTGAACTCTAGACTTAATTGAAGATGAATTGAACTCATTGCTTTCTTCGACATTTTTTGAGAAAGACAGTTTAAGTCCTAGCTCTTTAAATTTTTTGATTGCTATTTCTCTTGTTTCTTTTGAGATTATAGCGAGGCTTCTAGAGGGGGAGATTACCCTTACTTCATCGCCTTGTTTGAGTTTCTGTGATATCATGGTTATTGTTTTCTTTTGTTTATTTATATAGTTTATGCCTATTCAAAGGGAAAGTAAGTCATTTTCTTCTCTTCCCTTGCAATAACAAACTCATAGTCATCAATCATTCCAGCAAATTGTATTCTTAATTCGCCCATTATGTTTTCAAACTCATCAAATGATTTTGCTTGTAGTTCTATTTCAAAGTCTTTTCCACCAATTGTTCGGTTTATATTCAATATGTTCGGATGTTGCAAACAAAATTCTTCGAGTTCTTTTATTCGTTCTGTATTTGTCAAATTAATGTATGTTTTATAATATCGGTAACCTAAAAATGAAACGTCAATTAACGCCCTATAGCCTTGAATTATTCCCTCTTTTGTTAATTTTTTAATTCTATTTTTTACAACTTGAGGACTTGTCTTGATAGTTTGCGCAATTTCAAGTAAAGGCATTCTTGCTTTATCGGAAATCAATCTCAATAATTTCGCATCCAATTCATCTATTTTAACAACTTCTCTAGCAGTTCCGACCAAGGTTCCTTTCTCAGTATTTTTTTTATTTATAATATATGATTTTGGAAATTGTCTAATGTGGGTATAGATTACAATGGATCTTTTGCTAATGAATTCCCTGTATTTTTTCATTATCTTATCCCAGTAATGATAGAAATCGAGAATATTCTTCACAGCCATAGCATAACCAACATCCCATGGACCTTCTAAAGTGACTAACCACCATACTTCTTTGTCCTTAATCAGATTTTCTTCTAGTTCTTTCTGTTTTTCAGGAGTTATATTGTGAAACTTGAAATAAACTCTAATGCTAATGTAGCCTAATTTTGAATAATCAATAACTGTCGTATAACCTTTCAGAACTTTATTTTCTTCTAGTTTCTTAATTCTATAATCAACAAATTGTTTTGACTTTCTTATCTTTTTGCCGAGTTCTGTTGTTGTTATTCTGGCATTTTTGTCTAATTCATAGAGAATGGTTCTATCATAAGCATCCAACTTCATTTCTTCCATATTTAGACAATGATAAGTATTTAGATATAAATCTTTCTCTTTGTCCGAAATATGGATGGTTTATTTTATTAGTAACGAATGACATTTAATACACTAATGAGTGGCAACAAAAGAGCCACAAATGGTTAAAACAAAAATGAGATCAAAAATAATATTTATTGAAGCCGCACCGAATAGAACTCCCTATGACATAAGGCGAGATTTCGAAATAGATGGTTCTATTTTACGTGAGAATCTCTCATCCATAATAAGAAATTCAAGCTCCGATGCTGAAGAATATCTAAAAGACAGCTTAGGCATCCCGCTTGCAAGAGGGTTTTGTTACATTCGGTTAGCCAAAGAGCCAATAGCAAAATTTGAAAGAAGAGGGCCATATGAAGGATATCAGGGGATAGATTCTGTTCTCAGGAGAGAAATCTATAAATCAAATTCTGATTCGACTTATGTTTTTAATGACACATTAATGCCAGTAGTTCAGGATCGTGGATGGCTCGGCCTGAGTATGATGGACGAAATTTACTCTGAATGGATGTATACGAGAATCATGAGTGTACTGTTTAATGTAACTGATTCTGATCTAAAAACAGCATTGCAACAGTTAAATGAAATTCAGGAAAAACCACTAAAACTTATTAAATTTCTCTAACTGAGTTTATTTCTCTTTCTTATTCTCTAATTTCAATTTCAAAACACTCAAATCTTTCTCAGCTAAAAGTGAAGGGCTTCCATCCATTGGGCTTTCTGCATTTTTGTTCTTAGGGAAAGCCAAAAACTCCCTTATATCGCTAATCCCCTGTAATAAGGCGCATAATCTGTCAAATCCTACTGCGAATCCGCCGTGAGGAGGTGCTCCGTATTTGAATGACTCTAATAAAAATCCAAATCTTTCTTCAGCTGCTGCTTTTGGGAAACCGACAATATCCATTACTCTTTCTTGCAATTCAGGAATATGTATTCTTATTGAACCTGAACCTAACTCAGTTCCGTTTAATACTAAATCGTATAATGAAGCAGTAACTTTTTCTGGTTCTTTCTCTAAAGTTGCGATAAATTCTTTTTTAGGCATTGTAAACATGTGATGCGCAGGATCCCATTTCTCTTCTTCCTCATTCCATTCAAACATTGTGAAATCTACAATCCATACAAATTCCATTGTATCTTTTATTAATTTCAAATCTTCTCCTAATTTGTTTCTTAATTTAGAAAGAACAGCATTCGTATTCTTCTTTGTATCAGCAACAAAGAACAAAATTCCTTCTTTTGATTTTGTTTTCTCTAATAACTTCTTCTGTACATCAGTACTCAAATATTTAACAATTGAACTTTCAAGCTCGTTTCCTTTAACTCTCGCCCATGCAAGTCCCTTTCCGCCGTTTTCTTTGACCCAATCAATTAATTTGTCAATTTCTCCACGAGTCATATCTTTAGGGCATGGTAAACATTTTACCATTTGAGAATCCTTAAAGACTGAAAACTCTGATTTCTTTGCGATTTCAGTAACATCAACTAATTCCAGTCCGAATCTTAAATCTGGTTTGTCAGTTCCGTACTTATCCATCGAATCTGCATATTTCATAACTCTGAATCTTTCAGGGAATTTTTTGCCTATTGATTTTTCAACAATGTGCTTTACCATTCCTTCAACAACATCAAGAACATCCTGCTGCTCTACAAATGACATTTCCAAGTCGATTTGTGTGAATTCAGGCTGTCTGTCTGCTCTTAAGTCTTCATCTCTCAAGCAACGAGCCAATTGGTAATATCTGTCGCAGTTTGCGACCATCAATAACTGTTTATACAGTTGAGGAGATTGCGGTAAAGCATAGAATTTTCCAGGATTTACTCTTGAAGGAACTACGTAATCTCTCGCACCTTCAGGAGTTGATTTAATCAACAAAGGAGTTTCGATTTCTAAGAAATGCTTTGAATTGAGATATTCTCTTGCTGCCTGAGCAGCAGTATGTCTTAGCTCAAGTCTTTTCTGCATTATTGGACGTCTTAAATCTAAGTATCTGTATTTCAATCTCATTTCTTCATTTGCAACTATTCTGTCATCTACTTCGATCGGAGGAACATCGGATTTGTTAAGAATATTTAATTCAGAAATTACTACTTCAATTTCTCCCGTTGGCATGTTTTTATTTAGCATACCTTCTTTTCTTGCTGTTATTTTTCCGGTAACTTGTATACAGTCTTCTCTTCTCAGTTTGTTTGCTTCTTCGAAAAATTTAGAATCGGGATTGAATACAACCTGAGTCATCCCATATCTGTCTCTTAAATCTATGAATATGATTCCACCATGGTCACGACGCGAACTAACCCACCCACAAAGAGTAGCTAACTGACCAACATTCTCTTTGCTGAGTTCACCACATGTTTTTGTTCTAAGCATAGAATATAGGCTTCGCGGGATATTTATAAAGGTTTTGAGCAAACTATATTAAGACATAACTATCGAATTAGGAACATGAAATCTCAACTTGTAGATGGAATTTACGAAAGCCTTGATGACAAGGTAAAAGATGTTTATTTTAACGGGCCTTTGACCGATGTGATTGGACATTCGATGTTTACTATCTTTGGAATTGGCTGTTCTTACTTTATGACTGGACTATTGATTGATGCCGCCAGAAAAGCACAAGATCCCGTTTACTTAGTGGCTTCGGCAGCAGGAATGCCGTTGCTCTCCCTTGTTGCGGGGTGTATTAGTGCAAAAAAACTACTTACAAAAAGCATTCCTGAATTCAGAAGTGGTTATAGAGCTTGGCAAAATTATCAACAACATAAAATTATTCCTTCAAATCTTTAACCTTATAATTCTTCAAGAAGTTCTTTTTGTATGAATTGAATGTTTTCTTTTTAATTGCTTCCCTAATTTCTTTCAACATATTCTGTATGAAGTAAATATTATGATATGAAAGGTAATGATTTACAGTATATTCATTTAGTTTCCATAAATGTCTTAAAAAAGCTCTTGAATAAGTTTTGCAAACTTTACAATTACAAGATTCATCTAATGGTCTTTTATCTTCTGCGAATGGGCCTTTATCTAATTTAATGTTTCCTTTTTTAGTGAATATAACGGCATGTCTTGCATTTTGTGTTGGAAACTTAGAATCTAAACAATCAATTCCATGACTAACCGCTTCAAGAATATCCAAAGGATCTCCGATGCCCATCAAATAACGCGGTTTTTTAGCGTCTAAGAACTTTTCGGAATAATCAACGACAGAATATGCTTGTTTTTTAGTTTCTCCCATTCCTAATCCGCCAATAGCGAATCCATCAAAGTTAATTTTATTCAAATCTAAACAACTTTGTTTCCTTAAGTTCTTATCTAAACCGCCTTGTGTTATTCCGAATAACAATTGATTTGATTTTGTCTTTTTCTTTAATTCATCGTGATGTTTCTTGCATCTTTCAGCCCAAAGGGAAGTTCTTCTCGTTGCGTTTGAAATAAATTGTTTTGAATCAGTTACTGGATGAGGCATATGGTCTAAGCACATCGCAACATCTGAACCTAAATCTATTTGTATTTCCATACACTTCTCAGGTGTTAATGTCATTCTTTGTTTTGTAAATGGATTTCTAAATTGAACTGCTTTGTCGTCTATTGAAATAAATAATGAAGGACTCGACATTTGAAAACCACCGGAATCTGTAAACTGTATTCCGTCCCATTTGGTAAAGTTATGCAGTCCATTAAATTTTTTAATTAAATCCAATCCCGGCTTAAAACTTAAAATCATTGCATTAGAAATCAATGCCTGAA
>JBBSYT010000007.1:0-2924 GCA_038045085.1 Nanobdellota archaeon | reverse complement strand
CATTAAGCTCGGGGAGAACAAAATGGTTGATTTGAGAATAGTAATTTCTGACCCTAAAACAGGAAAGTCTGTGCAAAGGGAAGTTAAAGACGATTCTAGAAAATCCTTTCACGGATTAAGACTTGGAGACAAAGTTAGAGGAGAATTAATGGACTTAACCGGTTTTGAATTCACTCTAACTGGCGGTTCTGATGATTCGGGATTTCCAATGAGAAGAGATGTTCAAGGACAGGCAAAAAAACAAATCCTTGCAACAAAAGGAACTGGAATTAGAGAAAATTTGAAAAACGGATTAAAAATAAGAAAAACAGTTGCAGGGAATACAGTTGGTCCGCAAACAGCACAATTAAATTTGAAAATTGAAAAAGCAGGAAGCCAAGACATTTTCCCAAAGAAAGTAGAAAAAGCTGAGGAAAAGAAAGCAGAATAAACACGAACTTAGCAAAGAAACAATTGCTAAATTTTCGTGATAATAATTACAAAAAAATAATGGTTAAAAAAGAAAAAGAAATAAAAGAAAAATTTGAAGTAAAAGAACACAAAGAAGAATCTAAAAAAACTTCAAAAGCAGTCCAACCAGAAGTTAATATCGGCTTAGTAGGTCATGTTGACCATGGTAAAACAACTTTAACTCAGGCTCTAACTGGAACTTGGACAGACACTCATTCTGAAGAAGTTAAAAGAGGAATTACAATAAGATTAGGTTATGCAAATACTAATATCTATAAAATAAAAGGAAAGCCTGAACCGGATTGTTTCACAACAATAAAAGAAAAAGATGCAGAGTTTGTAAGGGCAGTTTCATTTGTTGATGCACCCGGACATGAAAGTTTAATGGCAACCATGCTTGCGGGAGCAACAATAATGGACGGGGCATTATTATTAATTTCTGCAAATGAAGAATGTCCTCAACCGCAGTCTAAAGAACATGTTGTTGCTTTGGAAATTATGGGGATTAAAAATGTAATTGTTGTGCAGTCTAAAATTGATTTAGTGACAGAAGAACAGGCAATGAAAAACTATAATCAAATAAAAGCATTCCTGAAAGGAACTCCATTTGAAAATGCACCAATAATTCCTGTTTCTGCACAAAAGAAAGTTAATATTGACGTTTTAATTGAAGCAATTCAAAAATACATTCCAACACCAAAAAGGGATTCTAAAAAAGATCCTTTAATGTTGGTTGCACGTTCATTTGACATCAACAAGCCAGGTTCAAAAATAGATAATATGACTGGAGGAATTCTTGGAGGAGCTTTAATTCAAGGAGAATTTAAAATCGGACAAGAAATTGAATTAAAACCCGGAAAGAAAGTTGAAAAACATGGAAAAACAACATGGGAACCATTGCATACTAAAATCACTGCGTTAAAAACAGGAAAAGATGATATTGAAGTTGCACGTCCTGGCGGTTCAATTGGAGTTATGACATTATTAGACCCTTCAATTGTTAAATCAGACCAGTTAACTGGAAATCTAGTTGGATTAAAAGGAAAACTTCCTCCAACGTGGAATAGTCTAAATTTAGAGCCGCATTTACTTCAAAGAGTGGTTGGCGCTAAAGAAGAATTAAATGTTAATCCGATTGCAAAATTAGAACCATTAATGCTTAATGTCAACTCAGCAGCAACAGTTGGAATTGTTGATGAAGTTTCCAAAGGAAAAGTTCACTGTATTTTGAAACTGCCTGTTTGCGCAGAAGTTGGAAGTAAAATTTCTATTTCCAGAAGAGTTGACCAAAGATTCAGATTGATTGGCTATGGTGTAATTAAGGGAGAATAATTACTTTCTTGTTCTAAGTTTAATCAATTCTTCATTGCCATAAAGTTTTTTCAAATAAGTTCTGAATGCATCTGCTGAAACAACTGGAACACCGGTATATGATAGCCTTAACTTCCAGAACGAATAACCTTCCTCCCCATATCCGCATAATTTGCAGCATCTAGCGCCAGAATCATAAAAGACTGCGTTGCTTGGAGCAATAAATTCCGGACGTCTTTCACGTGCAATGATTGCTTCTAAAGGATGACTGCATGCATTTTGTATTTCAAGTAATTTCTTTTCACGAGCTTTACTAAGATTTTTTATTTCTTTATCGAGAACATCAACATCAGAGAGAAGAGTTTGTGCCATAATAATTTGATTACTAACAAATATATAAATTTAATTAAATCGCGGGATTATGCCGTAATTGATTTTTCTCTTTTAGCTACTTCTTCTAAGAAAGCAGCAACAAAATCTTGTGCTAAACCTTTGTAAACTTTGAAATGGGGAGAAATAAATGAAAACAAATATTTCGGAGCAACCTTAACATCTGCTCTTGAACTTAATTCATACCCAAGCAAAAAAGCAATATCCCTTCTGTTTAGTTTGCCGAGCGGAATAGAAACCATAAGTCTTGAAATATAATCTTCGCGCGGAGAACGTGTTATATCGGCTCTCCCTTCAAGAGCAAATCCGACAACATTTTTACCAACGAGATATCCCTTCGGGATAGGGAATACGTAAGGTTCTGGAAGATAATAAGTTCTTTGATCAATACCGACCACCCCTACTCTAATATCTTTGTCAGTTACTCTTTCTAAATTAGGCATAAATTCTTTCTTCATAGTAAAATAATCGGGGGCGACTCAAATGAATGAGTTCGCCAAAGCATGACTATGTCTCAACGAAGTTGAGGCTTGCTCGGCTTACCGAGCATCGTCATGCGAAGTCTGCTTAGCTATGCCTTACAGACAACACCCCCGCAATCTAGCAACCGAAGCATTATAAAAACATTTGTTGTCACAAGTTTAGGACAATCTTAGAACTACTTCAATCCAATATTCCCGGCAGGCAAAGACCTAATTATATCGTCCACAGATGCATCAAGTTTCTTCTTTATTTTTTTAGCTAAGTCTGAAGGTTTTTCATTTCTAGACTGA
>JBBSYT010000006.1:0-1353 GCA_038045085.1 Nanobdellota archaeon | reverse complement strand
AAAATGTAAAGTATTTCAAGTATTCCTAATGTGTTTATGACAAGAGGTTCCACAAACCATGCAAGCTCATTTCTTTTTGCCGCCCTCCATAAAGCAACCCCTTCCAAGAAAAAGACCAAGCTACCGCTAAAATCATAAGCAGAATAAATCCGCTAGTTAATTCGCCAGTCAATAATCCATTCCCCATCATTTGCTGCATGTATCCATATATGTTAGACATCATTTAATTCACCTCATCCCATTTTTTAATAACTTCCTGACCGGTATTCATGTCCTTTACTTTAATAATTTTGTCCTTTACTTCATTAGAACCAATGACAATTAATTTCTTCGCTTTAATTGAGTTTGCATATTCCATTTGTTTTCCGAACTTTCTTTCCATGAGATCTGTTTCAACAATATTATTTTTTCTTAGTTTTTGTATTAACTCTAATGCTTCTTTTTTAACGTCCGGGAAGTAAGCAACATAATAATCAGGACTTAAATCTTGTTTTTTTAATAATCCGCGAGACTCCAGCAATAAACTTAAGGTTGCATAACCCATTCCAAATCCTGTCGCCGGACAGGGTTCTCCATTGAATAATTCAACAAGTTTATCATATCTTCCTCCGCCGGCAATAGATCTAAATTCTCCATTTTTATCAAATATTTCAAAAACTGTGCCAGTATAATACGCAAGACCTCGAGCTACTGATAAGTCAAGAACAATGAAATCCTTGTTGGCGCTCAGTAGCTCAATAGTCTTGCTGATTTCTAAGAGTGTGAGTTTTGTATTTTCTGTTTTTGCTTCTATTCTGTTTATTATTTCAGAAGGTTTTCCCTTAAGAGAAATTATTTTTTTAACATCAGAAATCTGATTTTCATTTAATTTTAATTTTTTTAATTCAATAACAAACTCATCTTCACTTATTTTTGCGCTTTTATCAATCAATTTTATTACGCCCTCTATCTTTTCTTTTGAAATGCTCTGCAACAATAAACCTTCAAGTAATTTTCGATTATTAAGTTTAACAACAATATCATTTGAGGTTAGTCCTAGATTTTTTAATGAATCAATGGCTAAATTAATTACTTCGGCGTCAGCTTCTGGCTTATCAGAACCGAATAATTCAACCCCATACTGATAGAATTCCCTCAATCTTCCTTTCTGAGGGGTTTCATATCTCCACGATTTATCTATATAGAACCATTTTACAGGTTTTGGAAGTTCTTTTTGTTTTTGAACGAATAATCTTGCTGCCGGAACAGTTAAATCAAATCTTAATCCAAGTTGCTCTGTGCTTTTCTTTTCTAAAACAAATATTTGAGTTTTAATTTCTTCTCCCGATTTTGCAGTTAAAAGTTCTAAAGTTT
>JBBSYT010000005.1:0-1861 GCA_038045085.1 Nanobdellota archaeon | reverse complement strand
TTGGTGCAATTTTTTGAACTCCTTTTTCTGCCACATTTTTCATTCCACCAATAAACCCACCACCAGCACTCATACCAATTTGTGTCATTTCATCATTTGTTAATTGCTCTCCTCTTTCCATTTTAGCGAATATTCGTTCATTTTCAGTTCCACCTGAAATATCTTTAAATTTTTGAAAAGCTGATTTTCCAATACCATAAATCTTTGAAGCAAAATCTTTGGCTATAGGTTTATCTTGAATTGAATCGTCTTGGTCTATAGCTGTATTTACATCTTCGTAAGAATAATTCTTATCTTTAAGTCCCTGAATTTCTTGCTCTAATGGATTGATTTCTGGTTTCGGCTCTTCTCTCTGTGGCAATATACCAGTTTTTAGATAATCAGAAAGCTGGCTGATATAGTCATTTGGTTTGGCTATTGCTGTTTTTAATTGTTCCAAATATTTATCAATCATAGGGCGGAAAGAATAATTCCATTATGAATCCAAATATCGCCGCTCCGGCCACAATCCAAAAAATAATGTGAATCAAGGTTTCAATCATTTTAATCTCATTATGTTTTTCCCGACAAATTCTTGGACTTTTTGATACCCCTTTTCCACTGGTTTTATGGCTCTGCCCGCAAAAATAACTGTTCTTGCTTGGGAAGACGGAGACCAAAAGAAATCTAAGAAATTTCTGAATCCCAAACCAGTCCCAAGCAATCCTCCCGATGTTTTTTCAGCCGCAATTTCCCTTCCGGCTATAATTGGCAATACCTTCTCTCCCGACATTTTTTCGTAGAATTTAAGAACTTGTCTTAAAGAATCTTTATTTCTCCCCAAAGCATTAGCAACTCTGGCGAATGGATCTCCTGAATTAAAAGCATCAACCATTTCATCAAATAAATCTATGTGTTTAGAAAATATATTATTCATTTGCGAGTATATTCCTCTTTGAGTTTTTGTGAGATTTGTCTTTATCAAATTATCAATCGTATGATAATAAGCCCCAAGAATTGGCGATTTAGAAGCTCCTCCTGCTTCATTGGCAAATTTGGTAAGCGCTCCGACTAACTGTTTTAACTGAACCACTCCCTGCAAAGAAAAATCAGTCCAATTCCTTAATGCCTCATAGACATCTTTTATTTTGGTAATTTCTCCGGGATTGGCTTTGACTTTGGAAATAGAAAAATCCAAAGGATTATCCAAATTACCCGTAATTTTAATCCCTTTACTTTCCAGAATGGCTTCAAATTCGTTCCATAAATTAGACCTTTTGACAAGCTTGTCGGCATTCTTTCCTGTTAATTTCTTAAATGCTTCTTGAAAACTTTTAATAAAAGAATCTCTTAATTTTATTGCTTGTTCTCCGCCTATTTTCACAGCATTTCTTAATGCTTCATCTCCAGTTTTCAATCCAAGGTCTGCGACTTTCGGGTCGTTTAATGCTTCTTTGATAACTTCGCTTGTTTCTCCAGTGAGAATGCCTAATAATTTAGGAAATCTTGAGGCCATATATCCAATAACTCTACCTCCCACATAAGTATAAGCCGTAGTTTTTAATGGTCTTAACACCAACTTGTTTACAATAATGTCTTTTTGCTCTTGAGGCGATAAACTCTCCGTAAAAGACCTTATTAATCCTCCAATGCTTTGTCTTACCGCTTCGCCAGCTCCGAATCCAATAGCCGCTCCCGGAACAGCTCCAATCCCAAAACCTCCAACAGTTCCGCCCAGTCCGCCCAAAATCCCCCCAGCCACAGCAGGAATACCGCCAACCAAATCGGCAAGGTCTCCAATTTCGGTCTTGCCCCTTGGTCCGATTCTCTGTTCCAATTCTCTAATTTTATCGGGGTCAGTAAAACTTAATTTCAATCGTTC
>JBBSYT010000004.1:0-5459 GCA_038045085.1 Nanobdellota archaeon | reverse complement strand
ACAGTTCGTCGCGCGGCCCGCCCCAGCCGATGTCGTCGCCGGCTGAGGCGATGTAGCCGTCCAGAGTCAGATTCATGCCGTAGATCAGTTTCCGCACGGCGCCAGCCTTCCGTCTTGTCGTGGTCGTGGTCGAGGGCGAGGTCGATGTCGTGGTCGGGTAAAGATAAATAAGAAGATAAAATGAATCAGCCACAATACGGCAATACAGGTCAGATAGTACGGATGAAATTGTGTTTGAAATCAGAATACCTTTAACCCATATAGTAGAGTCCCGTCGATGGGAAGTTACATGGACAGACTGGATAGAAAAAATGTGGAACTCTATGAAAATAGTTTGTACATATAAAAAGTTATTTTGGAAAATTTATTTTAGAGTTTAAGGAGGGGATAGAATGAACGAGATAATTAAAGATTTCATTGTAAGGGGTTTCCCTAAATTTATTACTGAGACAAGGTATCTTATTTCAGCGTTAGCTAAAGCAGAATCAATACTTAAAGTTTGCGCCGAAAGAGGGGATGTAGACGCTAAAAAGTATTTTGAGGAGGTGAAAACAAAAGATGAAAGAAGTATAGGAAAAACAAAACTTACAATCAAAAATCTACCTGTAAAAATTGAAAGGCAGTGTGATTTTATATGAAAAATACCATGAATATTTTGAGGAGGTGAGGAAATGAATAGAGATTATTTATGGACATCAACTCATTTAATAAAAAGTATAGTTGAAGCTATAGATAAGGTTGAGGAAGATTGGGAGGAAAATAGAATAAGCGGATCAAGACCTGCTCATTTAAACGAAGCAGTAATAGAATCAACAAAAATGTGGTATCAAACCTATCTCAATGCGTTGGATAGAACCATAAAGGAAATAGAGAATGAGGTAATAAAACTTGAAGCTAGAAATGATCGATCAATTTCATTAGAAGGTACGGAAGATATAAATGCTAAACCAAAATAAAATCAGAAATTAGCTTTGAAGTTCAGGAAAAAGGTGAAAGTTAAAATCTGGCTTGATGTTGCCCCGTACGGATATGCATTTGTTGCTGGTGTACAGCCTGACTGTCCGTCAGGTCAATCAAATATGGCTATTGCCGAGCCTCTTAAAGACTATAAACGATATTTGGTTTCAATAGAAGTTCCTGATCCGTATGAAATAACTGAAATTAGAGCTGAAAGTGTGGAGGAGATAGTGTGAGCAAAACTCTTTGTCAAGATTGTAGATTTTTAGACAAAACAATCTTTAAAAATAAAACAGGTAGAGCATATTGTAGAAAAAGATACGAAAACTTATCATCTTATGCTATTGCTTGTAGGCAGTATCAATCTCTTTCTGAACCATCTTTAGATGATATGTATAAAAGCGCATGGATAATAACAAAATCAAATAAAGCTGGATATGTTTCACCTTCATTTGAATTTGATAAGCCTGAAAAAGAGCATATAAGAAGGCATTATGAAGAAGAAGATAGGTCGAATTAAAGGTTGGAGATTGGCTTATGGGCATGAAGAAGAAAAGGAGAACTGAAAAATGAGAAATATGCAAGATAGAATCTGGAAACCTATATATGCTATCTGGATTGATAATTTTGGATGGGCAAAATCAGTAGACGGGATTATAGGAACATTTATGACTTGGAAAAGAGCCGAGAGATTCAGGAGATCGCATAAATACAAGTATTCAACTGTAAAAATGATGATTCCTTATCTTGATTCTCATTGGAATAATCCACCGAAGAAAATGAAAGACATACAGGAATTTACGAGTTATTGGAGATATCATCACCCAAAGGAGAAATAAAATGATTTATGACGACATAATGCCACCTTCTAACGTAGTATCAAACGGATGGATAGCAACCCATGTTTTTACCGTATTCTTTATTATGGTTTTAGTGGCAGTTATGATAGTAATAATAATTAAAAACAAAGGGGGATGAGATGAGAATAGCATTAGTGCTAATTATGGTAATGATTGCCCAGAATGTCCTAGCTGTTTTAATCGGGATACAAGTAGGGAAGTTTTTAGAGAAGAAGTCACGCAACAACAATGTAACGAGAGAGATATGAAAAACTTTTTAAAGTTTGCCATATTTTTTCCAACTTGTGCAGTTGCTATATTGGTTTTTATGGTTGGCAGTTTGTGGTCAATTAGTTTAAGGAGGATTTGTATATGGTTAAAGATTTGGTAAATTTACTTGAATTTGAATGGACAATGGCTTTCCCTAAGGTTGCAGGACTGGGTGACAGTGTGGCATGGAACTTGTGGGGCAAAAATAAAGATTCTAAATGGGGAAAAATAGAAATAAGTATAGAAAGGCGTTTTCAACGTTATGATAGAGATTGGGATTCGATTCAAGACTGGGAAAAGTTCAGGAAAGAGGTTGGGATTAAAGATTTTAAATTTTTAGATCCGCATAATAATAGCGGGTATAAGCATACAACATCCAAATGACTATCTGTAGTATAGGTAATTCTAAAATATATGGATTATATAGATACCTTATATTTTCTGATCTCTTAAAAATATCTAAAGCAGAAGCTATAGGATATTCAATAATTTTGTGGGATATAATTTCTTGGCTGTTTGCAATTCTTGTAATAGTAAAAAGAGTAATAAAATTTTGTAATACAATACATTAATCTTAATGAAAGAATTTATAATTTTTGTAGCAACAACTGTATGCCCACCGATTCCTGTTATGCTATCACATAAAGCAATTATGTTTGTAAGTAAAATTGACGGAATTTATTGCTACAACATTCGGTACGCTGATGGAACATGGAACGAGAAAATAGACAGAAAATTGGAGAAACTAAAATTAAAAAATTAGCCTTTGAATCATTAAAATATAGATTGGAGGAATAATAACATGAGCGTATTTGCATTATGGACAATATTCATTTCGTTTCAATATATCGGATCAGCGATTGCCCTGCATAAAATTGCAGAAAAACAAAAGGAGGAATATGGTATGAGTAAAACAATTACAGGAACAGAATTGTTGTGGTGTGAAAAATGTTTAATAAGTCTAAAACTAAAAAATCAAGAATCTGTATTTCAATTAGAAAATCTGAAATGTAGCTTTTGTAAGGGTGAACTCAGAACCTGTACAGTTGATGAAGTTTGTAAAAGAGATAAAAATTTATTAGCGATACATAGTCGATGAAGAATAAAAATGATCGCGCAAAAGGAAACAGGATTCAGAACGAGTTTAACAAAATCCTGATTGATAATGGATTTATTACAAACCCAAACGGTCAAGCAGTTGTATGGTGGTTCAATCCAAAGACCGGACAGCGCACACCATTTTCAAGGAAAGTAGATCATTGGGGTCTATTCGATATAGAAGCTATTAGCATTAAATATCCAGAATACACTTTTCTATTTCAATTATCCACAGTATGGAAAACAGGAGAAGATAGATTGAAGATTCAAGAATTCTCTGCAAGCAAAAGCAGATTTGTTTTTATGGTTCGTAGACCAGATCGCAAACCTTTTGAACTTGCATTGTGGTCTAATCCATTTTTTAAATGGAATACTATTTCTATGGATGATTTTTTAACAAGATGGGGAACAAAACAAAAAACTAAACAGGGGGAATCACAAAATGAAAAAATCAAAACAGACAGAATTGCCGGGAATGCCAACAAACGAATATAGGGATTTCAAGAATTGAATTGTCAGATAAAATTGGAGATGGAAAAGAAAAAATAGCAGAACTGGATGATCAAATTAGAAAAGCTATGCGATCAAAAAATGTCAAATCATGGCGAGTTGAAACTGAAGATGGCCGCAAGAAGCTGTTTACTTTAAAGATTACTGGGGAGAAAATAGTAATGGTAAGTATCAAAGAACCCAAGACAGTATCTAGTAGTTCTGATAAACCATTAGAAGTATAGCTTAAATTATTTTTGACAATACTATTGACAAGTTATTCTATTTGTGATATATCTAGCTCATGAATAGAATATCTTGCAATGGTATTGTTTATGTCAGATAAACTCGTCTGGCATACAGAAACAAGAAAGATAGAAGATTTAATTCCTACCGAAAACAATCCTCGCCAGTTAACAAAAAAGCAAGCAAAAGATCTAGAGAAGTCACTTTCCAAATTCAATCTAGTTGATATACCAGCTATTAATCTTGATAACAGAATCATATCAGGACATCAAAGAATATCAATTTTAAAATCTAAAAATGGGCATGGCACTGAAATAGACGTGCGGGTCCCTAGCAGAAAACTGACAGAAGAAGAACATAGAGAATACTTGATTCGGGCAAATAAAAATACTGGAGAATGGAACTACGATCTGTTAGCTAATTTCGATTCAGATCTTTTGAAAGAGTCAGGTTTCAGCACTGCCGAGATGGAACGAATTTTAGATACAGAAATTACAGAAGATAATTTTGATGCTAAAAGAGAATACGATAAAATAAAAGAAGCTCGAACTAAGACAGGAGATATTTGGCAATTGGGAGATCATCGTTTGATGTGCGGTGACTCAACTAATCTGAATGATATTAAAAAATTAATGAATGGCAAGAAAGCATCTCTAATATACAATGATCCTCCATACAATGTTAACTATGATTATACTTCAGGATATAAGAATGGTATAAAGACAGAAAGTTATGTATCTAAATTCAACGATAAAAAGAAACCACAAGAATTCCAGAATTTTATACAAAAAGTTTTTGAAAATCTCTATCAAGTAACTGAAGATTTCGCTCCGTTTTATTGTTGGCACGCTTCTATAAATCAAAATCTTTTTAAATCAGGAATTGAAAACGCAAAGTACAAAATATCACAAACTATCTATTGGCTTAAAAATATTCCTACATTTAATATTGGTCTAGATTATCTCTATATAACAGAACCTTGTTTCTTCGGATGGAAAGCAGGTAATAAACATTATGTTAACAAGAAGTTAGTATTATCTATGAAAAACATAGAGATATTAAACAAACTAGATTTTAAATCTCTAATAGATGTTATCTATAGTAAAAGAGATAGTATTAAAGATTATATCCACCCCACTCAAAAACCTCTAGCTCTATGCGAACGCGCTTTAAAAAAACATTCTCAACAGGAATCAATTGTTGTTGATGCTTTCGCCGGTAGTGGGTCAACCCTTATGGCTTGTCATCAACTTGGACGTGTTTGTTATACAATCGAATTGGATCCAAAATTTTGTGATGCTATTCTTAAACGATGGGAAAATTCTACAAATATTAAACCTAAGTTAATATAATATGTCATATAGCCCTAGTAAATATATACGAGTAAAAAATAGTAAACATCCAAAATCAAATAAAGTTGAAATGCAACGAAGGGTGTTTACAGTCTATAATCTTTTGCTTAATTCGAGATCGCGCCCAGAGATCATGGAGTACGCAAGAGAAAAATGGGGAGTAAATAATCATGCAACTGTAGACGAATTGATAGCACGAGCTAGAGAA
>JBBSYT010000003.1:0-4274 GCA_038045085.1 Nanobdellota archaeon | reverse complement strand
TACGGCTGTCTGGGTTATCAATTTTGTGAACTTAAAAAGATTTAGGACAGAGCCGGTTAATGTTTTGCCACCACTACGTGAGACCCATTGAATCCCTAGTCTTATTTTGTGACAGGGGGATGCTTTGCGAATAGCAAAGTTCGCATAGCTATGCCGGGCGTTATCCCTTATGGGAGTACGGCAGTTACCAGAACAAGACGTGTGTGTGAGTCGGCGGCAACAACGCTTTTTCGGCTAATTAAAATTAAACGAATAATATTTAGCCGGGGTGCTAATTTCGAGTAGGCGTTGATAACGACGTTTAATTTATTATTAATTAAACAAAAAAGATTTTGCATTTGTTGTTTTACTTATTCCGAATTCTAAAGCTTTCTTGCAATAAATTAGATTATTTTTTTAACTTTTTCTCTAGTTCGTCATAATATGCCGTTCTAAGAATATCGATATCATTCATTATCGGTATCTGGAGCTCTCGTTCCGCGAGAATATCGAGTCGTTCGCCAACATATGTTATCCACACTTCATTACCTGAGAGTTTAATCTGATGTTTTAATTCGTTTAATATGGCATCCCAATCAAGGCCTTTTTTTGATAATGCGATACAATCTTCTAAATCTCCATCTCTTTCTGTCAATGTTTTGAAAAGGAACACATCTTCGTTTGAGCAAAGAAATATTGTGATGTTTGAGAGCGTAACTACTTTCTCCGCACGCTTCATCATAGTTTCACTTAATGAGAACCCTTTGCATACGGTTCTATGGAATAAATCAATTCTAAAATCTTCTCTTACAAGAATATTGCTTATGTCAAGATGTTCATATTCTTTTGTTAGTATTTTTGGTTCAAAGCCCGCTTTACTAAGTGCTTCTTTGAATTCCTTGTAGTCTTCTTTTTCTGATACTATTAGATCAATATCTTTTGTTGCCGGTTTTAATCCATGATAGAGGAGCATTGCTCCTCCAATCACATAGAGATTTATCTTTTTATTTAGCTGTTTATTTAGTTCGTAAAATAACTTTTTAATTTCTTCAAATTCGGATATCATATAGTTCCGCCTTTTCTTTTATTTCATTTTTCGACGGGTAGCCCTTTATAATTTTTCCTGTAAGTATAATCTCGACAGCATTATGCCTTTTTACCTTAATCCTGAATTTAAGATAAAATAGTATTGCGAATAATTTTAACCTTATGCTATTTTCTTTTTCAGCAATGGTTATCGAATGATTGAATATGACCTGGTGAGTAAGATTTCGTTTTGGAAGACAGAAATAATTTGTTGTTGGGAATATCTTTATTCCGTAGTTAGTATATAATGAGAATGCTGTTTTTTGTGCATTGATATTTCTTTTATTTGAGAATAGGATTATGTTTTTATCTTTTTTGTAGATAACTGAATCTATTGGTATGTTTTTATCTGTTTCTTCTTCTGTTACTTTAATTTCAGATAATAAATTGTAGAGATCTGGCCATATGGTCTTATTTATTTGGTATAAATTCTTTTCTTTCTTTATTATGTTGAACTTTTTTGCTTGATTTAATTTTTTATACGCCATTATTCTTGAAGTGACTATTATTTCATTTACTGTTTTCGGTTCTAGTAATGATGTTAGGATTAAAATGCCAGAATCAGCTATGACCGGAATTATCTGTTCGTTATTTTCTATAGTTCTTAGTAAAAAGTTAGTTATGATTGAATATGTTGGAGTTAAATCTTTGTTTAAGAGGTTATTATCTTTCAATTCTTTTAGATATCTGCTTGTTTGCGGAACGCTTTTCTTTAACGCTATCGCTATTTGTTTAGTGCTTCTTTTTTCCACTATTAGTTTTAAGGTGTTTAATGCACCCTTTGACAGCTTCATAATTATAATGAGATGATATGTATATATAAAGGTTATGCATTTAGTTATAAATAATGGAGAGTTTAATTGATACGTGTCCAGTTTAGTTTATCGGTTTTAGAAGATTGATGTGTTCAAACGTATTTGTCTCGTGGACATATTCCGACAAGTGTCGGGATTATTATTTATACTGAGATGATAGTTAGTTATAAATGATTATTCCTTGTTTTATCATCACATCTATCTGTTCTTATTATTCTTGCGTTTGATCTGTCTGCCAAATGGTCAATGAAATGATGACACCAATTGCATCTATTGAATCCTGAAACGATTTTTATTACGTTATTTGTTTTAGTTAGACCGGCATCGGTTTTGAAGTTATTTTTGGCTTCATTAAACGCTAATTCGATAATGTTCGGAGTTAGAATGTGTTTTGATGCTTCAATGTGTAGTTCACAAGTTAGTGGTGTTACTGTTGATGTTTGATTTCTTAAAATTTTGAAACTCGGTTGTGTTGCGAAAAGATTATCGTTAGCATCATTTTGTTTCGTCATTCTGCTTGGAAGCTTTATACTTCCATCTGGATTAAATTCAACCATGTTGATGTTTTAATGTTCTAGTTTAAGAAGCTATTCTAATTTACCTTTGCATTTGTAGCATTGCATCTTATTGGTTTTATCATTCATCTTTTTGCAATACGGACAGGGGATTTTCATGTGATTTACGTAGAGGTCTTAGTTTAATAAGATTATGGTCGAAATGAAGGAAGAACTGGTAATTAGTTTAATCTTTAGCAAATAATCCGCGTTTTTTCATTTCTTTTTTGATATGTTCTGGGAAATCTTCTTTGTCCATGCCGAGTTGTTCTTTTAATTGTTGGATTCCCGATTCCCAATCATCTATTTTTGCGTGTCGAAGATGATTATTGAAATCTTTTAGTTTTCTTGGTATCGCAATAAGATTCCATGGTTCATTGTTATATATGTTAGTATCAATGTGATGAATTGTTTCTGTTTCTTTGTCAAATAATGGAAGATTATACTTCTCAGTGTATAAATATCTGTGCAAATATTTTCCACTATCTTTAAACACAAAATAACCCTTCTTATCAAATTTGAGTAAACCATGGTATTCTCCTATCCATTTATCTTTACATTTTTTAATCTCGAGCCTACGATTATTCTTCTTAAAATCTTCCTCTGCAATTGTCAATTTTTTGTTTAATTCTTTTTGTTTGTCAATTAATATCGAAAGTTCTCTATTTTGCTCATTAACTCTCTCTTTACGATGTTCTAAATCTTCAAGTTCCTCTGCATAGTCTGATTTTTCAGTCCTTATATGACTTTCAATTTCTTTTCTTGCTTCTCCCTTAGCATTTTGTTTTTTAATCTCCCATCTATTTATCTCTGCTTTATGTTTAGATTTTAGTTCTACTAGCTCAGCATCATATTCTTTTTTATTTTGCAATAGTTTATTCTTTGTTTTTTCTTTCTCTATATTTATTTCTTTTATTTCTTTCTCAATATTTCTTATATTTTTTTCAATATTTTCCTTCTCGTGTTTAAGCTTTTCAATGGATTCCGATAAATTTCCGCTTTCCGTTAGCAATTTTTGTTTCTCTTCTTCTAATCTTCTATTTTTTTCAATTTTCGGTAGTATTCTAAAAATTAAAATAATATCAATCAAAATCAAAATAAGAACAATCCAATTTGTAATCTGTCTTTTTGTTTCGCTTCCGTCGTCTGAACAAGTATGTCCATTTCCTTCTCCCGTTTTACATTCCCATTTGCAACTATATTCTTGGTATGCTTTTTTAGAAGACGGGATTAAACAACGTGTTCCACATTTAACCATTCCTTCTGGGCATGGTCCAACATCTTTTATTTGAGTTATGATATTTTCAGTTCCATCGGAGCAGATACAATCACATGAATCAATATTATAGCTTGCTTTAATTTTATTATAGCCAGGACTTGCAGATATACGGGCTCCATTGCAGATATTATCGCATTGTTCTTTCAATTGAGCCGTACCGGCAACTTCAATTCTAAATAACCTTCCACGTTCTGTTATACTATCTTTAACATATTCGAAATTATTTATGACTAGAACAAGCACCAAAATGCAGAGGATAGCGACGCTAACCTTCTTTGCAGTATCCATGAAGTAATCCATCGTAAAAGACTATTTAAAACTAACTAGGGTTCTGGTGCTAAACACGAACAAATCAAGAAATCCCCAGCCAAATTCTATTCGTTTAATAATTAACTAAAAAATCTTTTTCTAAAGGTACCCCTTGTTTTTCATGTCTTCAAAAAAAGAGTATTCAATTACTTTCAAAATTAAGATTAGTGCGAAACCAATACCCATAAACAACATTCCATCCATTGTTGTTTTAAATATGAAAACCCCGGCTGCTCCAAGCATCCATGCTAC
>JBBSYT010000002.1:0-1558 GCA_038045085.1 Nanobdellota archaeon | reverse complement strand
GAATCTCAAAAGGTTTCGCAATTATACTGCAACTATCTGGTGCTGGCTGATTTCCATATTCATCTTTGCATTTTATATAATAACTCTTAGAACTATCCCAATCTACAAAATGATTAACTCCATTTAAAGTTGTAAGCGAAATTCCATCTTCAAATAAATAATTGCAGTTTAAAACATCATAAACACATACTGATTTTTCATCAGTGATTAATTTTAAATTATTTTCATCATGATAAACTCTTACTACAATTGGGGCTTCTGCATCTGATTCAACATAGAAACTTGTGATTTTCTCTACGCTGTTTCCACCCAAGTCAACGCATTTTATATAATAAGTATATGAACCCTCGGATAAAAATAAATCCTGTGAGTGTTTGTTTGAAGCTGTTTTGTAAAACTCAACATATTTTTCGTCGTCGCTGGCATTTCCATAATAACAAAGTGATTTTCCTTCTTCTGCGCCTGCCGATGTCTCTGCTTCAAGAGTTACTTTTACTGGATCAGTTGAATCTCTTATAGTTCCATTTGGCCCAATTTTATTTAACACTAAAGGTATTGTTCCTTTCAAAATAAATTCATAAGATTCTGTATTTGTATTTCTGCTTTCTTCTTTTACTCCTATTGGTTGGTCTTTGCATCTGAAATAAAATTTGTTGTCAACTGAATTTTTTAATCCTGTTAAAGTTGTCTTGCATTCATATAGCATCTGAGTATTTATTTCAGTCACAGATTTTGAACAAGTCATTGGCGTCGGCATTTTGTCATACTCTTCGTCTAATTTTCCCCACTTGCACTCTGCTGGTTCATTTATATAAGCAATTAAATCCACCGATGATTGATTGTTTGCAATTGGCATACCATTAATTAAATTAGTTGTTATTATCACTGGAGCTGTTGTGTCTGGTCCTTCATCGACGCAGAATTTGAAAACAAAGTTCGCTGTATTTGAATTTCCATTTTCGTCCTGACATCTTACAAACAAGCTGTATTTTCCGTCGTTGTTTATTTTAATATTCTCTGCCTCATAAGCTGATTTTCCAGGCAAACTCATTATTTGAGTATGGTTGTATTTTACTAATTGAGTTCCTCCAAACCAGTATTGCATATTGCTAAAATTTTGTCTATTTAAATAATCAATCTTGCATTTTCCCGGTTCATCTAAAGTTATTCCAAAAGTTAAAGGAGTAAATGCTTCAACACATTTATCTATTGTTTTTGAGTTTTCTATAAACACTCCTCTGTCTGGAGGGGATATTGTATTATCTGGAGTGTATTTATAATTTTCAAGAAGAGCATCAATCCAAGTTTTTATTATCGGAGGATTTACATCTTTTGGATTTACCCAAACACAGTTTTCATCATTTGTTCCAGGATTTACTAATTTGCATCCCTGCCCTAAACTTCTGCACTGATATTCAGAACAAGGAAGAGCCCCCTGTTTATTACACTGCTCACAACTCTTTCCACCTGTTGGAGCTTGCCACGGCTCGCAACTATATTCATAAGTTTCTTCACTAACATCTTTGTAAGTTAAATAAAAAACAATTGCAGCAGATAA
>JBBSYT010000001.1:0-6874 GCA_038045085.1 Nanobdellota archaeon | reverse complement strand
CACAAGCCGAACCGATGCTAAAAATCATAGTAATCCAGAGGTTTAGGACAGAGCCCGGTAAGCAGGATTGGAATACAAGCCAGCTAAAAACCCGTTTAATGAGTCTATAATTCTGTCAGGATTATCAATGCCACGAACTAATGGTCTTAGCAAATCAAACACGTTTCCGTCAATAGATCCGCTAATTCCGGAGTTAAAGAAATCTAAATCAAGTCTTCCTGAGATTCTGTTCTTTGAAGTTAGAACAGGGGTAACAGTAGCTTTTACTGCAATACAATCTCCATAAAAGGTCTTTGTCCTTGGTGCCAGATATGTTTCTTTGGTCATTGCATTAATTTTGCCCGGGCGGTCATTCATAAAGCTTTCGTTATATTCTTGCCATATAGTAAATAATTAACCAAAAGACTTATAAACCACTTTACCCTCAGAATAAATAGAGATATTCTGAGTAAAATGACTGAACAAAAACTCAAAACAGGAACAACAACAATAGGGATTGTCTGTGCTGATGGAATTATTCTTGCTGCAGACAAAAGAATGACTGCCGGGAATTTTATAGCAGACAGAGAAACAGAAAAAGTAGTCCCAATAGTTGATGACATAGCTGTAACAACAGCAGGAACAGTTTCTGAAATTCAAAGATTAGTAAAAGTACTTAGAGCAGAATTAAAATTATTAGAAGTTAGAACAACAAGAAAAGTAACTGTAAAGGAAGCTGCAAATCTTTTAACAACAATGAATTATTACGGCATAAGACAAATGGGAGAATGGGCATTGGCTGCGTTCTTAGTTGCAGGAAAAGATATCAATGGATTCAGTTTATTCGATGTAAGTCCTGATGGAGTAATTAAGAAACATGATAAATACACAGCAGATGGTTCAGGAATGGTATTCGCATTGCCAATTATAGAATCAAAATGGAAAAAAGAAATCACAATTCAAGAAGGAATTAAATTAGCGGCTGAAGCAATAAATGCTGCACAATTAAGAGATAATGCATCGGGTTCAGGATTTGACATTTGGACAATCACACAGCAAGATGGATTGAAGAAAGTTCTTACAAAAAGCTTGACAATGAAAGCTGAAGCATAATTCTGACATAAAAGAGTTTAGACAGATCACAATGAATGAAATCATTAAAGAAATATTAAAGAGCTTGCCAGAAGGTAAAGTAAGCGACAGCTCGTTTGAAGCTGCAAACATAGTTCTCTATACAAAAGACAGAGAATTCTTTTTAGATAATAAAGGAACCGTAAAAAATGCGGTTGATGCTGTTAAAAAAAGAATTGAGTTAAGGGCAGACACAAATATATTATTAGAAGAAGAGCAGGCTAAAGAACTAATTACTAAAATGTTTGATGAAGAAGCTGGTTTGCAGAGTGTTTTCTTTGAAAAAGCTAGGAGCGTAGTTACGATTGAAGTTGAAAAACCAAGCGCAGCAATTGGAAAACAAGGACAGACATTAAAAGAAATAAAAGAAAAAACAATGTGGACTCCTGCAATAAAAAGAGCAACAGTCATCAAATCCCAAATTATTGATGATATTAAATCATTATTATATGCTAATTCAGAAGAAAGAAGAAAATTCTTAGACAAAATAGGGCATAGAATTTATGACGGATGGATTAGAGGAAGAGCAAACGAATGGGTTAGGATAACTTATTTAGGGGGAGCAAGAGAAGTTGGACGTTCTTGTGTTTTACTTCAAACTCCAGAATCAAGAGTTCTTCTTGACTGCGGAATAAATGTTGCAGCAACCGGCCCAGATTCATATCCATTTTTGGAAGCACCGGAATTTAAAATTGATGAATTAGATGCGGTTGTTCTTTCTCATGCTCACGTTGACCATTCAGGATTAATACCATTTTTGTTTAAGATGGGATATGACGGACCTGTTTATTGTACTGCTCCAACGAGAGATATTTCCGCATTATCTCAAATAGATATTATTAAAATTTCAAAAAGTGAAGGAAGAGAACCTCCTTATGACATGGATAATATTAAAGCAATGGTAAAAAATACCATTGTTCTTGATTTTGAAGAAGTCACAGATATTACTCCAGATATAAGAATTACTTTGTATAACGCCGGACATATTTTAGGAAGCGCAATGATTCATTTGCACGTTGGAAATGGTTTGCATAATTTCCTTTATACGGGAGATGTAAATTACGGAGCTTCACAAATGTTGGATCCTTCTTCAACAAGATTCCCAAGATTGGAAACAATGATGATTGAAGCAACATACGGAGGAAAAGACAATATAAAAGATCCCGAAATAAAAGCTGACGAACAATTATCTGAATTAATTGAACAGACAGTTAAG
Source organism: Nanobdellota archaeon (assembly GCA_038045085.1). Lineage (GTDB taxonomy): Archaea > Nanobdellota > Nanobdellia > Woesearchaeales > UBA10107 > UBA10107. Next base: position 4,548 of record JBBSYT010000001.1, on the reverse strand, counting down.
AGAGGAGGAAAAGTTTTAATGCCCGTATTAGGAACAGGAAGAGCTCAAGATGTAATGCTTCTTATTGACAAAATGATTAGAAATGGAAAAATGAGAGAAATTCCTGTTTATATCGATGGAATGGTATGGGATATGACTGCAATTCATACTGCATATCCGGAATATTTCACTGCTTCAGTCAGAAAAAAATTAGTTAGTAAAGAAACAAATCCATTCTTAAATTCTTACTTTAAAAGAGTTGGAAGTTCTAAAGAAAGAAAACAAGTTATCGATGAAGAAGGCTCATGTGTAATTTTAGCAACGTCCGGAATGATGGTTGGAGGAGCTTCAGTTGAATATTTCAAAGGATTAGCTGAAAATCCAAATAACTTATTAGTATTTTCGTGTTACCAAGGAGAAGGTTCATTGGGAAGAAAAGTTCAGAGAGGAGACAAAGAAATATTATTTGCAGTTGGACAAAAACAGGAAGTTCTTAATGTAAGATTAGAAATTTCAAAAATTGATGTTTCAGGACACTCTGATAGAAATGCTTTGATGAAATTTATTAACGATTGTGATCCACATCCTAAAAAAGTAATTGTAAATCACGGAGAAGCCTCTAAATGTTTAGATTTAGCTAGTTCGATACACAAAGAGTTTAGAATTGAAACGATTGCTCCAAAGAATTTAGAAACAACAAGATTGAGATAGTTCTTAATTCTTTTGCCGTCACTAAGTGAGACCGATTATAATTTTAGAGATATTGCGGGGGAGGATAACCCCTACATGGATGTCGTAGTTTACTAAACTAGAAATAGACGAGTCGGTGCTAACTTTATCGTTTTTTAGTTTAATCATTAAACGAATAATACCTTGCATGGACGCGATAAAGTCATCGAATTAGAGGGTTTAATAGCTTCTAGAGCTGTTTTAATGTAGTTACTTAACAGTAGTTACAAATAGAAAGATATATAAAGGGGTAATACTTCTTAAGATTGGATAAACCGTGCAGTTTACAATAAATAGATTATTGGAAAGAGAAAAAAGACATGGATTCATAGTTAAATGCAAAAGTGAATTTCATATTTATCCGACAACAACGATGGATAAGGGTGAGTTCCTGAATATTTGTGAAGAATTATTAGACTATAACGATTATTACGATTGTTAGAAAAGGTGTTTAGATGGACAAAAGTAAATGGAATTTAGAAATACAGCACTATTCGTGCTTATATTTGCATTAGGAGTTGTTTCTGCTAGTTTAATCTATGAAGTTGGAAAGATAACTTCTGAAACACCTTTAAGCGTTGTTTCTAATCCTGTACAATCTGTAACTGACACTTTTACAGCTGCCGTAAACGGAAGATCAGTTGAAAAGAATTCTCCGGGAGACCACATTAACGAAAAGCAAATTAAAGTTTATAACGATAAAATTGAATTAGATATTCAAAATGCAATTTGGAGTAGATTTACAGATACAAATTCAATGGATCCTTTCTTAGATTCGGGTTCAAATGGAATTGAAGTTATTCCAAATGATATTTCTGAAATTAAAGTAGGAGATATAGTTTCTTATGCGTCAAAAGACGGTGGAATAGTTATTCACAGAGTTATTGAAATTAATTCCGATGAAAATGGAACATATTTTATAATCAAAGGAGATAATAATCCAATTCCAGATAATGAAAAAGTTAGATTTAATCAAATAAAAGGAATACTTGTAGGGATTATATATTAAGACGATGAAAAAAGTAATCATAGCAGACAATGAAATATCAATCCTATCCATGCTAGAGCTGGCATTATCAGACGTCCCGGGAATTGAAGTAACTGCCGTTGAAAGCGGAGAGTCATTGGTTTCTAAAGTAAAAGAGAACGAATATTCTGTTATTTTCACAGACAACGATATGGAAAAAGATAATGCAGGAATCGAAGCAATAAAAGCAATGAGAGAAGCAGGAATAAAAACTCCAATTTATTTGATGAGCGGGAGATACGGAGGAAATACTCCTGAGACAGATACACCAGCAATTGCAATGAACGCAGGAGCAACGGGATTCATTCCTAAACCATACAAAATGAGCACCGTCACTCAAATAGTAACAAAGCATTTAGGTTGAAGATGTTAAATTCTGAACGTGCCGTAATTACTTCCACAAACCTTAAATAATCATAATTTTCTCTTAAATATATGAACATAGAAGACTGGAAACAAGCAGGACATATAGCTCATGAAGCTCTAAAATACGGAAGTACTTTAATCAAAGTAAATGCAAGAATAAGTGATGTTTCTGATGCAATTGAAGCCAAAATAAAAGAACTAAAAGGAGAGTTAGCATTTCCAGTCAATATTTCTTTGAATGAAGCAGCCGCACACCAAGTTCCATTTGCAGTTGATGATAGAGTTTTCACAGAAAATGATTTAATCAAATTAGACGTTGGAGTTCATGTTAATGGAGCAATTGGAGACAATGCTTTAACGAGAGATTTAACAAAAAAATATGAAAAATTAATTGAAGCATCAATAGAAGCAAGAGATGAAGCAATAAAAATGATAAAACCGGGAATTAAAACATCAGAAATAGGAAAAGTAATTGAAAAAATAATAACAAAACACGGCTTTAAGCCTGTAAGAAATCTTTCTGGACATCAAATAAAAGAGTATGAAATTCATGCAGGATTTACCATCCCAAATTATGATGATAAAAAGAATACCGTTCTAAAAGAAGGAATGATAATTGCAGTTGAACCTTTCGCAACAGATGGAGAAGGGTTAATACATGAATCTTCAAATGCAGAAATATTTACGTTGTTAGAAAAAAAACCAGTTAGAAGTTTAATCACAAGAGAAGCTTTGAAACATTTAGAAGAAAGAAAAGGACTTCCAACGTCAACAAGATGGTTAGCAAAAAAAATGTCTGCAATAAAAGCAACATTTGCTTTAAAAGAAATGAATCAATTAAATATGCTTCACCTATATCCGCCTTTAATAGAAATAAAAAAAGGAATGGTTGCACAATCAGAACATACTGTTTTAGTAACCAAAGATGGGCATGAAATATTGACTAAATAGTCATATTCGCATTCTTATTATATACTTCCGGGTTTGTTTTCACAATGTTTCTGCAATTCTTGGAACAGCGTGAATTTAGAGTTTCAAAACATTTATCGCATGCAATAAATCTTGCATCACATTTTGTGTTTGCGCAGTTATAATAAGTATCGCAGGGAAGACTGCATAAAACACACTGCGTTATTGGTTTGTTTTGATTTTTAGTATCCAAATCAACCGCCCCTCTCGTATCAAAAACAAAGCATTTTCCGTTCCAATGAGAATTGCCACAAACTTCTCCGTAATGTATTATCCCGCCGTGCAGTTGTTTAATATCATTAAATCCGTTTTCTCTTAAATAAGCAGATGCTTTTTCGCATCTAACTCCACCGGTACAGCAAGTTACTATTTTTTTATTCTTGTATTTCATTAAATCTTTCATAACTGAAGGAAGTTCTGTTGATTTATCTATGTCCATCCTTATTGCCTTCTCAAAATGACCAATCTCAAATTCATATTTGTTTCTTATATCGAAAATAACAAAGTCTTCATTTTTTTCAAATAGTTTTTTTAATTCTTCCGGCTCTATGTATTGTGCTTTATTTTTAATATTTGCCTTTAATTTCCAAGTTACAATTTCTGGCTTTATTCTGACAAACATTTTTCTGAAATTATGATTTGATGTTGGACCTTCTTTGAATTGAATATCAGAAAATCTCGAATCTTTAGTTAATTCGTTTTTATATAACTCGATTTTATCGTTTTCTCCCGTTAAGTTACCATTGATGCCTTCTTCAGCGATAAGAACCCTTCCTTTAAGCTCTAAACTCTTGCATAAAACTAAATGTTTAGCTTGAAACTCAGTTAAGTCCTTGATTTCTACATATTTGTAAAAAAGTATGTTTAGCATAATAAATTAAGCGACATATCTGTTTAAAAGTCTTATCATAACAGAATGAGATAAGTATATAAATAATAAAAGGCAAAAATATATTTATGGGAATGTATGACGCAATTATTGCAGACCATGGCTGTCCTAGATGCGCTAAACATTTGAAAGATTATCAAACAAAAGCATTAGCTTGTCTAGTAAATAACTATAAACTTGGAGACAAACCAACGGGGGAAGGTTTAGAAATTATTGAGGGAAATTTTGAAATTTATGATTTTTGCACTGATTGTGAAATAACTATCGAAGGAAAAGCTTACGTTAAAAACGGAATAATATCAAAGATAGTGAATATTGTTGAAGGAATTGAACACATAGTTACTGAATTGAAATAAACTATTCTCCTCGTTGTAATCTTCTTCTTATAGAATCAGTCAATTGCTCGACTTCCTTAACATCAGGATTCTTAGATTCTGGCTCAATCTTATGGGATTTTTCCATATTAATGAGCATGTCTTGAACGAATTTCTTGTCTCTACTGCTCAGGTTTCTTTCCATAGTCTTTTTGTACCTCTTTAAGTATATAAAAGTTTTGAAAAGAGATTTACTTCCTCTTTTTCTTTCCAAT